>JASLXW010000111.1 GCA_030740135.1 Nitrospinota bacterium | reverse complement strand
GAGACCGGGGGGGGAGAACCGGCGGCTGGGCCCGGCGGACCTGGCGCTTCCCCTCCTCACGGCCCTTCTGTTCGGCGTGAGTCCGCTCTTCCGCAAGGTCGGGCTGGGGAACATCGCGTCCATCCCCCTGGCGTCGGCGTTGGCGGGGATGGGCGGGTTCGTGACGCTTCTGTTGCTGGGCCCGGTCTTCCCCCGGCCGGAGCGGTTCGCGTTCGAGCGGAGGTCCGCGCGACTCTTTTTCGCCGGGGGTCTCGTGATGGCGGGCGCGCAGGCCACGTTCTTTCTGGCCCTAATGTCCGGACCGGTCTCCGTCGTGGTCCCCCTGATTTTTGTCAAACCCGTTTTTGTCGCCGCCATTGTCTTTCTGACCGGCCGGGGGAGGGAGAAGATGGGCGCGAGCGTCTTCGTCGGCGCCGTCCTGATGGCGGCCGGGGCCTGGCTGCTTTTGGGATTTCGGTAAGGGGGATTTGCGGGGTTTCGGCTCAGGGGGCCGAGGTGTCCCGTCCGAGGAGGAGACGCTTCACCCGCGCGCGCACGTCCGGGCGCACCCAGTCCCTGTCCCCGAAGATCCGTTTTGCGATGAGACCGTCGCGTCCGATGAGGTAGGTGACGGGGAGGCCGTGGACGGCGTACGCCCGCGCCGCCCGGCCCTGGGGATCCAGGGCGACGGGAAAGGTGACGCCTGTCTGTTTTGCGAACGCCGCCGCGTTGCCGGCGGCGGGCTCGTCCGCGTCGATGTTGACGCCCAGGACCATCAATCCGTCTTTCGCGTGAGACCGGCCCAAGGCCTCGAGGGAGGGCATTTCCTTCCGACAGGGAGCGAACCAGGTCGCCCAGAAGTTCAGGATCACCGCTTTGCGGTTCCGGTAGGACGAGAGCCGCAGGGTTCCGCCTCCCAGGCGCTCCAACTCGAAATCCGGGGCCAGCAGGCCCGGACGGATGCCCACGTCGCCCGCCTCCCGCGCGCGCTGTTCGATGCTTTTCGGGGCTTCGGGTTTTCCCTTGAGCCAATCCCACCAGCCGGCCTCTACGCCGGATGACGCGGCCAGCGCCAGAATGCCTGAAGCCAAAACAGCGGAAAGGACTCGGTGCGCGTTCACGGGCGGACGATCCCCCTTCGTGCGGGTGGGCTTGGAACAGTCGCCCTGATTATATGAGATGAATGCCTCGCGATAAAGCGGGGGAGGCCGAGGGTGGCCCGGCTGTTCCGCGAGGAGGCCGCGCCGGGCGCTGTCCGCACCGATTCAAATCTTCGAGCTTTTCGGGAATATTCTTTGAAGAAGACGGTTGTCATGGGTTTATTATTTTTATCAATGATAAGTGTTTGTGAATATTTCCAAGATATGTGGAAATTCGTTACACCCTACTATTTTTGATCAGATAATAATTATCATCCGAAATAAAATCACGACAGGACTGTTTTCATCATCGAGAATGCGGAGGCGCCTCCGAAACCCGTGTTTCTCTCAGGCAGGAGGAGGATAAAGAAGATGAAGAAGCGGAATGCGCCCTTGTGGCTCCTTGCGATCGTCGCCGCCGTTTCGCTGGCCGCGCTGAACGCGGACGGCCTGGCCCAGGGCAAGCTGAAGGGCTTCGGCGGGACCGTTCAGATCGACGTCCTCGAAGGATTCATGTCCGTCGAGCAAATTGTGATCGATCGCGGCACGACGGTCATTTGGCATAACGCCACGGACAAAGCGGTCAACATCATTTTCGGCATCGGCGAGAAGGTCAAGCGGGCCTGCGTCGCCCCGACGCGGTTTGTTCTCCAGGGAGGCGAGTACTGGGCCCAGTCGATTCCCCCGGGCGGCGTGGCCAGCTTGTGCTTCGTCCAGTCGGGAACTTTTGATTACTCGGTGGCCCCGGACGGCGTCCCCGGCGGGGAAGGCTCAAAACCCGCGAGGGGATTGATACCGGTCAGGAACGACAAACCGGCGGGCGCATAAGGGAAAAGAAAAAGGAGAAATGGAGAAGGCCCCGCGGCGGGTGCGCCGCGGGGCCTTTTTTTCGGGCTGCGTTAGATCAGCGAGCGGGACTGCCCGCCGTCCACGTTGAGGCAAACGCCGTTGATGAGACTGGCCGGCGCGGACGCCAGGAAGGCCACGACGCTTCCGATCTCCTCGGGCCGGCCCATCCGGCCGTAGGGCATCTCGGCGCGGACGAAGGCGTCGATTGTCTCGGGGTCCTCCCGGCGGCGCTTCCACCAGGAGCCGCCCTCGAACATGATCGATCCGGGGGCGATGGAATTGACGGTGATCGCGTCGTCCGTCACGGAGCGGGCGATCTGCTTGGTCAGGGCGATCATCGCGGCCTTGGAGGACATGTACGTGGCGTTGCCCCCCCACTCCCGGCCGAAGATGGAGGAAATGTTGATGATCCGGCCCCAGCCGCTTTTTCTCATCCCGGGCAGGGCCAGGCGCGTCAGGGCGACCGCCGAGAAGAAGTTGATCTCGAACGCCCGCCGCCAGGTCTCGTCGTCGCCGTCGATGTTTCCGCCCGGACTGGAGCCGCCGATGTTGTTGACGAGGATGTCCACCCGCCCGAATCGGGCCAGGGTCTCGGCGAAAAACCGCTCGGCGTCCTCCTTCTTTCCGGCGTCCCCCTGAATCGTGAGCGCCTCGACGCCCCGGGCCTCGATCTCTCGTCCGGCCGTTTCCAGATCCTCGGCGCCGCGGGCCATTGTGCTGACGCGGCAGCCCTCGGCCGCCAGGGCCAGGGCGGAGGCCTTCCCGAGCCCCCGGCTCCCCCCGGTGATCATCGCGACGCGGTCTTTGAGTCCCAGGTCCATTTCATCGGCTCCTTCCGTGGCGGATTCGCGGGGTTGAAAGCCGCCGGCGTCCGGTGGGGCCGCCCGCTCGGTCGATACCGGATTTCCAATCAATGACCTATAATAAATTCACGTTGTCGGAATGATCAATCCGGGGTGGGCGCGGTCCTGCCCGGAAGAATGAATCGGTGGGGGGGGAGGAAGCCCATGAAAACCATCCGGACCACCTGCGCGCTGGATTGCCAGGACGCCTGCGGCATTGACGCCGACGTCGAGGACGGGCGGGTCGTCCGCCTGCGCGGCGCCCAGGATCATCCCTACACCGAGGGTTTCCTGTGCATCCGCCTCAATCGGTTTCTCGACCGGCTCTATGGCCCCGAGCGGGTGACGCGGCCGAGGCGGAAGACGAAGTCCGGCTGGCGGGAGATCGCGTGGGACGACGCCCTGGACCTGGCCGCGGAGAAGTTCCGCGCCGCCGTGGACGAATACGGCTCGACCTCGATTCTGTATTACATGGATGTGGGCTCATTCGGGATCTCCAAGCAGTACAACATCCGCTTGTTCAACCGGTTGGGCGGGCCGACCGTCGCTTCGGGCAGTCTCTGTTTGGGCGCGGGGCTCGCCGGCATGCTCCAGAGCCTGGGCCGCGTGTCGGGACATGACCCCTCGGACTTGTTCAACAGCCGGATGATCGTTCTGTGGGGCCGAAACCCGGCCGCGTACGCCGTCCACCTCGTCCCCCTGATCAGGAGGGAGCGGGAGCGGGGGATCGAGATCGTCCTCATCGACCCGGTCCGGACCGAGTCGGCGAAGTTCTGCGACCGCCACTACGCCCCGAGGCCGGGGGGGGACGGATTTCTGGCGCTCGCCATCTGCAAGCACCTCCTCGATTCGGGCAAGGCCGACCAGGATTTCCTGGAAAACCGATCGGCGAACCCCGAGGCCGTCGAGAGAATGGCTGAAAGCTTCTCCTGGGACCGGCTGGCGGTCGGCAGCGGGCTTCCGCCCGAAACCCTGCGGGAGATCGCCCGCCTCTTCGAGCGGAACCATCCCGCCTGCATCCTCATGGGTAAAGGCCCCCAGCACTACCGGCAGGGGACCGAGATCACCCGCCTCATCCTGGCCGCCGCGGCGGTCTCCGGCAACATCGGGGTCCCGGGGGGCGGCCTTCAGTACTCCTCCGATTTCTGGTCGCCCTTCGACCGCTCCCTGATGGGGGAGGCGTTCATCACGAAGCGCCGGACCGCGCCCAAGGGAATCCTGGGCGAGGCCATCCTGAACATCCAAAATCCGCCGACGGGCGGGTCCGTCCCGCCGACGGGCGAGTCCGATCTGCCCCTTCGGGCGGCCTTCATCAACGGCGGAAACCCGGTGACCCAGTGCCCCAACTCCAAGAAGGTGGCCAAGGCCCTCCGGTCCATCGACTTCGTGACCGTCGTGGACCAATTCATGACCGACACGGCCGAGTGCGCGGACCTGTTCCTGCCGTGCGCCATGTTTCTGGAGGAGCGCGACGTCCGGCCGGCGAGCTGGAACCCCTACGTGGGGCCGGTGATCCCGGCGGCGGCTCCCCTGGACGGCGTCAAGACGGACTGGGAGATCATCGGCGGGCTGGCGAAACGCATGGGGGTGGAAGACCCGTATCTGGGAGAGCCGGTCGAGAAGCTGCTCGAAGGGGTCCTGGCGCCGATGGCGGAGCACGGCCTCGACCCCAAGCGGGCGATGAGCGAGGTCTTTCGCAAGCCCAACACCCCGGACGTGGCTTTCGCGGAGGGGGATTTTTCGACCCGCTCCGGCAAGTTCGAGTTCCTGGAAGCGTGGGAGCCGGACGGCCTCGGCGGCGCGAACGGCACGGACTCGCCCGTCGGTGGGACGGACCGGGCCGAAGGCCCCGGCCCGCCGGACGGAGAGGACGACCCGTACCCCCTCAATCTACTCTCGCTGAAAGACCCCAAGTCCCAGGCGTCCCAGACCCTGGAGTCCACGCAGGAGCGGCGGGAGGCCAAGGCGTGGCTTCATCCCGAGACCGCCGCGCGCTTCGGGGTGAAGGAGAACGCGGAAGGGCGGCTGGTTTCCGCGCACGGGTCTTACCCCGTGAAATTCGTCTTGGACGACGGCGTCCGGATCGACGTATGCGTGGCCCGGGCCGGGGGATGGCTGAAAAAGGACCGGGGAGTCAACGTCCTCACGGGCGACATTCTCTCAACATACGGTGAAACTCCCGGCTATTACGAGACGAAGGTCCGCGTCGTCATGGACGCCTGAGCCGTTCTTTTCCGGGGGGCGGGTCCGAGCGGTCCTCGCCCGTTGAAAGGGCGCATTCGCGGCCCCCGTCATCGACCACCATGCGCACCTTCATCTCAACTACGGGCATGACGCCCGGACCGGGACCGGGGACGTCCTCCAGGCGATGGAAGAGGCGGATGTCGCGCACTCGATCATCATCGACGTCTGCGGGATCTATGGCGAGGATTACCGCGAGGGGAACGACCACGCGGCCGAAGCCGTCCGGGGGCATCCCGACAAGCTGATCGGGTTCGCCTATCTTCATCCCCCCTACGCCGGGATCGAGGCCTGTCCGGCGGAGTGCCGACCGTTGCGTCCGGAAGCTGGGGTTCAGGGGGCCGCGGGTCCGTCCCACCGAAGTGAGGGCGACCCGCCTCGATCTCCCCACCGATCACCGTTTCGCCAGGATGTACTCGTTCGCCCGCAGGGCGGCCTTGGCCCCCTCACCGGCGGCCACGACGACCTGTTTGTCCTTGACGTTCGTGACGTCGCCCGCGGCGAAGACCCCGGGGGCGCCGGTCTCGGTCTGACAGTCGATGACGATCTCGCCGGTCTCGTTCACGTCCAGGGCGTCAATGGCAAAGGCGGAATTGGGCAACAGGCCGACCTCGACGAAAACGCCGTCGACCTCGAGGGTGCGCTCGGTCCCATCGGCCTTTGACCGGACCCGCACGCCCGTCACCCCGTCCTCGCCGAGGATCTCCACCGGCGCAAAGCCCTGGAGGATCTCGACGTCCTTCATCCGGTGGACCCGGTCGATCAGGATGTCGTCGGCGATGAGCTCGCCGCGCACGATGAGGTGGACCTTCCGGGCCATGCGGTCTAGCTCGCCCGCTGCTTCCAGGGCGGAATTGCCGGCGCCCACGACGGCGACCACCTTGTTTTTGTAAAAGGGCGCGTCGCACGTGGCGCAATAGGCCACGCCTTTTCCCATCAGGCGGTCCTCGCCGGGGACGCCCAGGGGGCGGGGGGACTTTCCGCTGGCGACGATCAGCGTGCGGCCCCGGTAGCGGTTGCCCGCCTCCGTGCGGACCGCCTTGATCTTGTCGTCGATCTCGATGTTTGTGACCGTTTCGCCGATGACCCGGGTGATGTCGAAGCGGTCGACGTGCTCCTCGAAACGGTCGATCAAGTCCTGGGCCTCGATGTAGGAATACCCCGGGTAATTCTCCAGCTCGGCGGTGATGTTCAGCTGCCCGCCGACGTCCTTGGACAAGACTAGCGTCTGAAGCCCCTTCCGGGAGGCGTAGATGGCGGCGGTCATCCCCGCGGGTCCCAGCCCGATGATCATCACGTCATAGAGCGTTTCCTCGGCCCGATCGCTTTCGCGGCCGAGCTTCTCGTCCAGCACGCCCCAGGCGTTGAGCGCGGCAAGCTCGGTGTAACCGCCGATGATTTCCCCGCCGATGAGGATCTGGGGCGTGGTCCTGCCCCCGGTGCGCTCGATCATGGCCTCCCATTCGGGGGTGTCGCCGCTGACGAGGATCTCCTCGAATTCAACGTCCTTTTTTTTGAGCAGCCCCATGGCCCGGTGGCACCAGGGGCATTGCGCTTGCGAATACGCCTCGACTTTGGGCGGCATGGCTTCTCTCCTTCCGGTCTTCGTCAACCGGCAGGCCGTTAACGCCTGTGTACTCCCGATATCCGCTTCTTCCGAACCATTAGACAGGAATTCGCCCGATTGGATTCATTCAGGGAAAGATATTTCCGTGATCGTTCCCCCCCCCCCTCCTCCCGGGGATTTCGCTGATAAGATGAGCGTGTTTGAGCGATTCCAAAATTGATTCGTCGACAGGACGGAGTCCCGATCCCGCAATGACCCCAAACCCCAGCACATCGGTCCCCGGCCAGGAGAGATTGTTCGGCCGCGATTACACCCTCACGGTCCTGGGGACCTTTTTCTTTATGCTGAATTTTACGACGTTTTACCTCCTGCCGCTGTTCATTCAGCAGATTGGAGGCAACGAGACCGACATCGGGTTCGTTTCCGGATCCGGGTGGATCATTTCTTTCATCTGCACGCCGTTTTCGGGTGTCCTGGTGGACCGCTGGGGCGCCAAACGTCTCCTTCTCGCCGGGGCCGCGCTTTTGGGAGTCGGCGCGGCGGGATACCTGTTCGTCCAGCGGGTCGGACCGTTGATTTATCTCCTCCGGGCCCTCCAGGGCGTCGGACTGGCCGCGGGCCTGACGGCCGGATACACGCTCGTGGCCGAATTGAGCCCGGCTTCCCGTCGGGGAGAGTCCTATGGCTTCTATATGGTTTTCACCCTCTCTCCGCACGCGATCGGGCCTTGGGCCGGGGAAGGCTTGGTTTCGATCAGCGGGTTTCCGGCGTTGTTCGGGGCGGCGGCCGCGTATGCGCTCCTGTCGGTCCTCCTGGGGGCGTTCATTCGGGGCCGCGCCGATGGTTCCGACCCGGCCCCGAGCTCTTCCCTTTCGGCCCTGCTGGTCCGGCGCGATCTCTGGCCTGTGATGGGGACGGTCCTGCTGACCGGATCGAGCTTCGGGGCGGTGCTGACGTTTGTCCCCACGTATCTCAAGAGCCGGAGTTTCGAGACCATCGGCTTCTTTTTCGTCACCTACACGGTGGTCGCGGTTCTCATCCGGATCTTTCTGACGGGACTTTCGGATCGGTGGGGGCGGCGGCGGATTCTCCTGCCGAACCTGCTGGGGATGGCGGTCGTTCTGGTTCTCCTGGCCTTGGCGCGGAACGTCTGGGGATTCGCGGCGGCGGCCTTTTTCTTCGGGACGAGCCAGGGGTTTGTCATGCCGACGTTGGGCGCGCTGGTTATCGACCGGGCGGATGCGGCGGACCGGGGAAGGACGATGGGTCTGTTCAGCGGTTCCTTTCATTTGGGGGTGTTTATCGCTTCAACCGCACTGGGCGGCGTCGCCGCGCGCTTTGGTTATCCGGCGGTGTACTGGATCTCGGCCGCCGCGGCCCTGGGATGCGTGGCCTTCTTTGCCTGCCTTGATCCGTCGAGATTCCCCTCATCGACGGACGTCGTTGTCTCTTCCGCCCGTGAAGGCGCCTGAATCGCGATCGGTGTCCATCGAATGACGCAAAAGACCCGCCGGCCCGGCCCGGCCGAACCTCCCGGTGGGCAAGATGGTTTTCACGGGTTCCCGCGTTGGGCACCTTGCGATTGGCCGGAGGCCATTTTCGGCTTACATCGGTAGGCGGATGTGTGGAAAACTCGGGTCATTGACGAGGCCATATGGGAAATGTCGCAGAAACTGTTGGGGGGGGAGGCCGTTTGGTTTCCCCTTTTTTGTGGGGAGGCGGACGGCCCTCCTTGAGTGTTCCACTGTCAAGTGGAGGACTTGCGTGATGAGAAAGACTGAGAGAAGGATGGTGAAGATGGCGGTGGCTTTTGCCATGGCCCTTTTGTGGATGGGAAGCGCCCCGGCCGCGGCGGAGAAGATCACCTTCGCCTTGGACTGGGTTCCCTATGGCAAGCATTCCGGCTGGTATGCAGCTTTGGAGAAGGGCTACTTCAAGGAGGAGGGCCTGACGGTCAACATCGTTCGGGGACACGGATCGGGGGACACCGTCAAGGTGATGGCCTCGAAAGGCGCCGAATTCGGCCTCGCCGACGCGGCCTCATTGATCATCGCCCGGGGCAACACCGGCGCTCGGGTCAAAGAGGTGGCCATGTTCCATCACAAGTCCCTCTATTGCATTTACGTCCTGAAAAAATCAGGGATCCAGGGCCCCAAGGACCTCGCGGGCAAGACCATCGGCTCGGCCATCGGAAACGCCGCCCGGGTCACCTTCCCGGCCCTGGCGAGGGCGACGGGCCTGGACCCCGACACCGTGAAGTGGCTGGACGTCCCGCCTCCCTCCCAGACCGCAAGTCTCTTTGCCGAGAAGGTGGACGCCATCGTGACCTTCGCTGCCATCGGCCCCACCTATTTCGAAGCGGCCCGGAAGTCCGGCAAGCCTGTGGTAGATTATCTCTTCAGCGACTTTGGCGTGGACCTTTACTCGAGCGGGGTCATCACACAGGATGACCGGATCGAGGGAAATCCCGACTAGGTGCGGCGATTCGTCCGGGTGTCGTTGCGGGGGCAGGCCTTCGCGGTGGAACACCCCGACGAGGCCGTGAAGATCTTTCTGAAATCTTTTCCGACGTTTGCCCCGCGGATTGCCCGCCAGCACCTGGACATCGCGATCCGCCATCTCATCACGCCTACCACCAAGAAGACGGGAATTGGCTTCATGACCAAGGAGAAAATGAAGCTGACCCGGGACACCATTGCAAAATACTTCAAGCTCAAGCGGGTCCCGGCCCTGGAGGAGATCTACATCAACAAGTTTGTGCCCCGGATCTTTCCCAAGGCGCCGGGAAAATAGCGCCTCCTTTTGCCAATCTCCAGTAGAGGGCGGAGAGCCGGGTGGGCTCGCCCGGCAGATGACAAGGAGCAAAGAGATGATCACGGGGATGCTTGTATTCCGGGGCCCGCCCCAAGAGTTCGGCCGCGCCCGGGGAGAACTCCTCGGCGGGGCCATCCGCAAGAACCTCGGCCTCTTTTGGAAGGGGTGCAATACCCAGGGTCTTTCGCGGAGTGAGGCGTTGAACCGAGCCGTCCGGGGCGCGGCGCTGCTGTCGCAAGGGACCCTCGAGGAGCTGGAGGGAATGGCCCGCGGGGCTCGGGTCCCCTTCGAAGAGGTGTTGGCCTACAACCGCTATGAGGACGCGATCTATCCGGCCGGCTGCACCGCCCTCATGGCCCTGGGTGAGGCCAGCGCAACGGGAGAGACCATTTTCCTCAAGAACAGCGACAAGTTGGGGTCCAAGACCCTGGAAGGCCCAGGATACCACATGAACAAAGAGATCAACGTGGTGGTCGACATCCAGATCGATGGGGAACCGCGAATCGTGGGTGTGGCGGCGGCCGGCTCCACCGGTCTCAAGATGGGGCTCAACGACAGAGGGGTAGTGGCCGGGAGCAACCTGGCTCGGACGAAAGACCTTGACGAGAAGCGGGTGGATGTGACGGGAATGCGGGCCATCGACCGTGCCCAGCTTCTTCGCGATGGCCTGACCCAGAGCGATGCTGAGGGGGCCATGCACCTGGTGGT
>JASLXW010000110.1 GCA_030740135.1 Nitrospinota bacterium | reverse complement strand
CGCTAGGGCATCTCCCGGCCGAAATCAACCGGCCGCCCGGGATCAAGCCGGAGATCCGGACAGGCTGAATTTTCTCCGGGCCGGTTGCATGGACGGCCCGTATCCACTAAAGTGCGTTATCTTTTTGAGAGAATCAACCAGGGGTTGAACCTGTGGGGCGCCCGTGTCCTGCGGGCGTTTTCTACAGTGACGCGACTCGGAACGCGCGGGAATCCGGATTCGGAATGGCCACCATCCGCTTTGAACACATCTGGAAGCGTTACGGCCCGGTGGAAGCGGTCAAGGACCTCAACCTCACGTGCGAGGACGGCGAGTTCCTGGCCCTGTTGGGACCTTCCGGGTGCGGGAAGACGTCCAGCCTCAGAATGCTGGCCGGTCTGGAAGCCATCTCCGAAGGGGATCTGTTCATCGGAGACCAGCGGGTCAACGACCTTTCCCCGAAAGACCGGGACATCGCGATGGTGTTCGAGGATTACGCCCTTTATCCCCACATGTCCGTTTACCACAACATCGCCTTTCCCCTGAAGATCCGAAACGTCGAGGCCGCCGAAATCCAGCGGCGGGTGGGGCGGGCCTTGGACATGCTCGGGCTGCAAACCCTCCGGGATGAGGACGTTCAGCGCCTGAGCGGCGGCGCCCAGCAGCGGATCTCGATCGGGCGGGCCATTGTCCGGGATCCCCGGGTGCTTTTGATGGATGAGCCCATTTCCCATCTCGACAGCGCGCACAAGGTCGAGCTTCGCGGGGAGCTGAAGCGGCTTCAACGAAACCTCGGCGTCAGCACGGTGTACGTGACCCACGACCAAATCGAGGCCATGGCCCTCGCGGACCGTGTGGCCGTGATGAATCTGGGGGTCCTCCAGCAATGGGGTCCTCCGGAGGAGCTGTTCGACCATCCCGCCAACCTGTTCGTCGCGGGTTTCATCGGGGAGCCTCCGATGAATTTTCTCCCTTGCGAGGCGGATCCGGCGGGCAGCCGCTTGAGGGGGCCGGGCTTCGAGATCCCCGTCTCGGGACGGGTTCTGGAAAGGATCCCGCCCCGGCCGGGCGCGGGCCTGACCGTGGGCATCCGGCCCGCGAGCCTGGTCGTCGGCGGGTCGTCTTCGGAGGGACAAACGCGGGGGGAGGTTTATTCGCTCGAGCCCCGCGGGGACTCCGCCGTCGCTTCCATCCGGATGGGGGACCAGCGTCTCTTGTCGGAATCGGCGGAGAATCTCGGTCTCCGCGAAGGCGAAACCGTCGGATTGTCGTTTCCGGAAGAGCACCTCCACGTGTTCGATTCCGAGACGGGCGTCAACCTCGCGGAACGGCCTGAAAGGGTCTGAAACCTTCTATGGGCACCATTGTTTTCCATCGTGTCTCGAAGCGGTTCGGCCGCGTCGAGGCCCTGAAGGAGCTCAGCCTGACGTGTGAGCCGGGCGAGTTGACGGTCGTGCTCGGCCATTCGGGCGCGGGCAAGACCACCCTGCTGCGGCTTCTCGCCGGGCTGGAGATCGCGGACGAAGGGGAGCTCCGGATCGACGGCGCCGTCGTCAACGACTTGCCGGCGCGCGCCAGAGGGGTCTCGATGGCGTTCGAAAGCTACGCCCTGTACCCGCAACGGACGGTCTTCGACAACATGGCCTTCTCCTTTCGGGTGGCCAGGGGAGACAAAAAGGTTTCCGAAGAGGAAATCGGCCGCCGTGTGCGGGACATGGCCGATTTGCTGGAGATCGGCCAGTTGCTGGAGCGGCTTCCCCGCCAGCTTTCCGGGGGGCAGCGGCAGCGCGTCGCCCTGGGACGCACCCTCGTGCGCGACGCCTCTGTCCATTTGCTGGACGAGCCCATCGCGCACCTGGACGCCAAGCTGAGACACCATCTCCGCGGCGGGTTGAAACACTTGCAAAGGGGCCGCGGGGCGACTACGCTCTGGACGACGCCCGACCAGTTGGAGGCCGTGTCCGTCGCCGACCGGATCGCCGTGTTCAACCACGGCGTCCTGGAACAGGCCGGGACGCCGGCGGACCTTTACGAGCGCCCGAAGAATGAGTACGTCGCCCGCGCTCTGGGCGAGCCGCCCATGAACATCATCGAGGCGGACGTTCATCGCGATGGGGGCGATTGGGGGCTGAGGCTCGGAGGCGCTTCCCTGCCGGTCGGCCCCGGGGTTTCCGGCCCGCTCGGGAGGTTGAATGGCGAGGGCCGGGTTTCCGTCGGGTTCCGGCCGAGTGACGTTGCCATCCATTTGAGTCCCCCGACGGGTCCGTCCCTGGAGACGGAGGTGATCGTGCACGAACCGCTCGGGCAATACGGCGTGGTCACCGTCGGGGCGGGCGAGGATGCGTTGAAGGTCAAGACGGGCAAAGAGGTCCGTCCCGAATCGGGCGTCCGCGCCTGGTTGGTACCCAATCCGGACCGTTACCATTTCTTCAACCCCCGAACGGGGGAATCGTTGGGGGCCTGATTTTTTTCGATCAGGCCTCGTGAAGAACACTTGGGTGGAGGAAGTGAGTATGAAAATGAAAACGGCGGGGTGGTGGAAGCACGTCGGGCGTTTCGGGGTCGCGGCACTCTCGGTGCTGGCCTTGAGTGGTTCGGCCTGGAGTTGGTCCCTGGAGGAGGCGTCCAAGCCCTACAAGGGCTCGACCTTGCGGGTGGGGATCGCCATGGTCCCTGTAATCGAGGGGTACCTTCCACTGATCAAGAACTTCTCGAAGCGGACAGGTATCAAGGTCAAGGTCGAAAAATACACCCACGGAGAATGGGACGCCAAGGGAGACGCCGATCTCTACTCTCGGACCGGACACTTCGACCTGCTTCAGATGCATCACAACCGCGCAGAAGACTGGGCAGTCAACGGCCACGTCCGGTGGATCAACAAGTACATGAAGGACGCGAAACTCCGCGACCCCAACCTGGATCCGGACGATTTCCTCCAACCCCTTTGGGATGACAACTGCCTGTTCGAGGGGGGGAAGCGGGCTTGCTTCCCGACGTACAACTTCCAGATGGTCTACTGGTACCGGCAAGACTGGTTTGGTCACCCGGCGGAGAAGGCTGCGTTCAAGAGCAAATACGGTTACGATTTGGGTCCGGCCAAAACGTTCAAGGAGTTCCGGGATATCGCCGAGTTTTTCACTCGGAAGAAGGGACAGAAGATCGCCGGCAAGGTTCTCAAAAGCAATCACTACGGCGTCGGTTTAGTGGGCAAGCGGGAGATGTCCCTGTCGTGGGAATGGTACCTCATTCTCAACGGCTGGGGCATCAAGCTTTATGAAAAGAATGGGCGACCTAACTTCGATCAACAAGCGGTCATCGATGCTACGAAGTGGTGGCTGGGCCTGCGCCCGTTCGCGCCGCCCGGTGTCTCGGAGGCCGGGTTTATCGACTTGTTTGTCCTGATGCTGAAGGGCAACATTGCCCAGTCCCTGAACTGGATTGATTTCGCTTTCGCCATCGACATCCCAAAGATATCCAAGGCCGTCGGTGCGTACACCTACGACACCGTGCCCGTCCGGAAAATCGGCATCCCGCCCAGCGGTTGGGGCGAGGGAGAGCCGATGGTGATCAGCAAGTACAGCAAGAACGCGGAGGCGGCATATCTGTTTGTGCAGTGGATGTCCTCCAAGGAGACTCAGAAGAAATGGATCGAGGGAACGGGGAGCGGCCTGCCGGTGCGGAAGTCCAGCCTGGAACTTCCGTTTGTCAAGAAACATCCGGTCTTCGCGCCGACAATAGTCTCCATGAAGAACGGCTGGTTTGATGCCGGTTATTCGAGTTACGCCCAGGTTCGTGAAGAGATCCTCATCCAGATCACCCAGGCGGCGGCCGGTCAGAAAACCGTTGAGCAGGCGATGAAACAGGTTCAGGCGAAGGCCTTGAAGCTGCACCCAAAAGGGCCAATCAATCCGGGCCAGCCGAGCGTCAACCAGTTCCACCGGTAGGCGCAGGTGTTTTCCGGTTGAAGGCTGAACATGGGCGGGAGAGAGGGGGTTTCGCCTCCCTCTCTCCCATTTCATCATAACAAGGCGGCTTGAATGGCAGGTGAGGCTGAATCCTTGAAACCGATGAACGGAAGGATGACGCGCTTCAAACGTGGGGTCTATCCGTACACCCTTCTTTCCCCAAGCCTTCTTGCGCTACTCCTGGTCGGGATGTACCCCTTCGTGTACATGATCATCCTCAGTTTTCGGAAGCTCGATTTCCGCAAGCTCGGGACCGCGGGAGAGTTCACAGGCTTCGAAAATTATCGGAACCTGTTCTCCGAGCCGGTCTTCCTGACCTCGCTCAAGACGACGGCATTCATTGTCCTCACCTCCGTGCCGATCGAGCTCGTTCTGGGTTTTGGGATCGCGTACCTGTTCAACCGCAACTTTCCCTTGAAGCGGTTGGCCGTTACGGTGACGATCATCCCGACGGTTCTGGCGCCCATCGCCATCGCCGTCATGTGGAAGATCCTGCTGGCCACCCCCTGGGGGTTCCTGACCTACAACATCTTTCACAAGATCGGTCTCTTTGCAGAGACATCCATTTTCGGCGGGGCGGGGTGGGCGTTGACGGCCATCATCGGCATCGACGTGTGGGAGTGGACGCCTTTCATGTTCCTGGTGTTTCTGGCCGGCCTCGGGGGGCTGCCGCAAAGGCCGTACGAGGCGGCGGCGGTGGACGGGGCGTCGGCGTGGCAGATCTTCCGGCACCTCACCCTGCCGATGCTGAGCCCGTTCATCCTGGTGATGCTGCTCATCCGCCTCATCGACGCCTTCAAGATCTTCGACACGATCTACATCCTCACGAAGGGAGGGCCGGGCGTCTCGACGGAATCCATTTCGCTCTTCGCATACCGGTTTAATTTCGAGTACTGGAAGCTGGGGGAAAGCGCCGCGCTCGCGGTGGTCGTCTTCCTGCTTTTCTTCATCGTTTTCGGAATCCTGTTCACCATTTTGCAGAAGCGGTACAAGGTGTTCTAAGAAGGGGGTTGTTCCTTGGTGCAGACGGCCGGAAGCTCATCGGGCTTATCGGGCGGATCGAGCCGGCTCCAGAACTGGGTGCTGGGCGTGCTGATCTGTCTGGTGGTCGCGAACTCGCTCTTCCCCTACATCTGGATGCTCGTCAGCAGTGTGAAGCCGGACAACATCATGTACTCCACGCCCACGGTCTGGGTTTTCTCGCCCATCACGGACCATTATTGGGACGCCTTCACCGAGAAGGGATTCGGCGCGAACTTCCTCAATTCGATCATCGTGTCGGTCTCCACCACCCTGCTGGTCATTGTCATCGGGACCCCGGCGGCGTACAGCTTCGCCCGGTTCCGGATCTGGCGCAGCGACGACATCTTCATGTACATCCTGTCCACCCGGATGGCCCCGGCCATCTCCCTGGCCATCCCTTTCTACCTGATGTTCGCGAACCTGCGGCTTCTGAACACGTACACCGTCATCGTCCTGGCCCACCTGACGTTCAACCTGTCCTTTTACATCTGGGTCCTCCGCGGTTTTTTCAAAGACGTCCCCATCGAGCTGGAAGAAAGCTCGATGATCGACGGCTACACCCGGTGGCAGGCCTTCACCCGGGTGACCCTGCCCCTGGCCCGCTCGGGGATCATTTCGGCCGGCATCTTCTGTTTTATCTTCTCGTGGAACGAGTTTCTCTACGCCCTGATTCTGGGAGGAGGCGACGTGAAGACCCTTCCGGTCGTGATCCCGGCCCTGATCAACCAGCGTGGCGTTGAATGGGGGGTGATCGCCGCCATCGGGTCCGTTGTCATCCTCCCGATTCTGGTCCTGATCTTTTGCGTCCAAAAGCATATTGTCCGTGGACTGACGATGGGGGCCGTCAAAGGATAGGAGGGAGCCATGGTCGCACAACACGAGCTTCACGCTTCGCCCGAAACGGTTCACTGGGGATATTTTGACGCGTCGGTGCCCCCGGCTCTCAAGGTGGATTCGGGCGATCGGGTCACGATTCACACCGTCACGGCCGAGCCCGACGACCTGCCGCCCGAGGGGTTCGACGTCCTTCCGGAGCTACTGGAGATTCACGCGAGGGCCGAGCGCGGCATCGGTCCTCACTTCATGACGGGACCCGTTTGGGTGAACGGCGCCGAGCCGGGCGACACACTCGAGGTTCGGATCCTCGACTGCACGTTACGTGAGGACTGGGGCTGGAACATCATTCTACCCCTGCTAGGGACGCTGCCCGAGGATTTTCCGCTCGTCCGGCGGGTCCACATCCCCCTCGATCGTAAGGCCATGACCGCTCGGCCCCCCTGGGGGGGGATGCTTCCGCTCAGCCCCTTCTTTGGCATCATGGGCGTCGCGCCGCCGGCCGCTTACGGCCGGATCCCCTCGTCGACGCCTAGGGAGTTCGGGGGGAACATGGACAACAAGGAGCTTGTGGCGGGGACGACCCTGTACCTGCCCGTTTGGAACGAGGGGGCTCTGTTCTCGGCGGGGGACGGCCACGCTGTTCAGGGGGACGGGGAAGTTTGCCTGACGGCCATCGAGGCAAGCCTGTCGGGGACGTTCGAGCTGATCGTCCGCAAAGACCTTTCCCTGAAATTCCCGCGCGCCGAATCGCCCACCCACTACATCACGATGGGGATGAACGAGGATCTGGACGACGCGGCCAAGCAGGCCCTGCGGGAGATGATCGCCCTCTTGGGCGAGGTCGCGGGGCTGTCGCCCGAGGACGCCTACATCCTTTGCAGCCTCGCGGCGGACCTTCGGGTCACCCAGCTTGTGGACGGCAACAAAGGCATCCACGCCATGTTGGACAAGGCGGTTCTGCCGTCGTAAGACCCGTTCAGCGCTCGAAGGATCGGGATCGGTTTTCACACTTGAGTGCCCGCCGCGTTCGAGGCGGCGGCGGAGCTCCGCTCATTGAGGAGGGGGTGAGGATGAAGGGGCAAGAGAGGATGTTTCGAGTGCGGAGAGGTCTGGTCGTTTGGGGTTTGACGGCTTTTCTGGGGCTGGTCCTGGCCGGTCCTTCTTGGGGATGGACCCTGGAAGAGGCGGCCGAACCCTACCGGGGGGCGACCCTCAAGGTGGGCGTGGCCTTCGTCCCCGTCGTGGGGGGCATTTTGCCGCTCATCAAGAACGACTTTACGCCACGAACGGGGATCAAGGTGAAGGTGGAGAAATTCACCCACTCGGAGTGGGACGCGAAGGGAGACGCCGACCTCTACTCGCGGACCGGCTACTTCGACCTGGTGATGATGCACCACAACCGCGCCGAGGACTGGGCGGGCAACGGGCACGTAGAATGGATCAACAAGTACATGAACGACCCGAAGCTCCGGGACCCGGACCTGGATCCGGGCGATTTCCTCCAGCCCCTGTGGGATGATTACTGCCTTTTCAACGGTGGGAAACGGGCCTGCCTTCCAACGTTCAACTACCAGATGGTCTACTGGTTCCGCAAAGACCTCATGAATCACTCCGGGGAGCGGGCCGCCTTCAAGAAGAGGTACGGCTACAACTTGGGCCCGGCCAGGACGTTCAAGCAGTACCGGGACATCGCCGAGTTCCTCACCCGGAAAAAGGGCGAGAAGCTGGCGGGCAAAGTCCTGAAGAACAATTTCTACGGCGTCGGCGTGGTAGGCAAACGGGAGCCCTCTCTGTCTTGGGAGTGGTTCAACATCCTGAAGGGTTGGGGTGCGTCGGTCTTCGACAATGAGGGCAGACCCACGTTCACTACGGAGAAGATCGCCGACGCCACGAAGTGGTGGCTGAGCCTGCGCAAATTCGCGCCTCCCGGCGTCACCGAGGCTGGTTTCATCGACCTGTTTGTCCTGATGACGAAGAGAAACATCGCCCAGGCCATTCAGTGGAGCGTGTCGTTTGCCTTCGTCTTCGACAACCCCAAGTTTTCCAAGGCCGACGGGGAATACAGCTTCGCGCCGCTGCCCTCCCGGAAGGCGGACATGCCCCCGGGCGGGTTCGGAGAGGCCGAGCCGCTGGTGATCAGCAAGTACAGCAAGAACCGGGCGGCGTCCTATCTCTTCATGCAGTGGCTGGCCTCTAAGAGAATCCAGAAGAAGTGGATCGAAGGGCCGGGACACGGACTCCTCGTGCGAAAGTCCTCTCTGGAGATTCCGTTTGTTAAGGGGCACCCGGTTTACGGGCCGGCCTTGATCTCGATGAAGCATGGCTGGATCGACCCTGGGTTCTCGAATTACATCCAGCTTCGGGAGGAGATCACCATCCAGATCACCGAAGCCGCCGCCGGCCGTCAAACGGTGGAACAGGGGCTGGAGAAGATTCAGGCGAGGGCCTTGAAGCTGCATCAAAAAGGGAATGTGAATCCGGGTCAGCCCCCGCACACCAACTCGTTTGTAGGCAGATAGCCGAAGACTGATTGAAAAGACAGGAACGGTGGAAGGGAGAGGGGGAGGTTCCCTCCCCCGTTCGCCGGCGCCTCTTGGAAGGGTGCGCTCAATCAAGGCCTGAGGAAGGGGATCTCTCTCCCTCCACCAGGATCGCGGGACGTCCACCCAAAGACGCCCGCGTGCTGCGCGCTCGACGGCGCTCGCTCCGCTCAGGCCGGGGCCACAAGGGTCCGCAAATTTCCGGAACTGAGCCTTAGGGCGTGATCCCCGGAAGCGGGACCAGGGGATTGTTCAGGACGGGTCTGGAGATGATCCAAAGGCTGATGACCGTATAGCCGATCATCAGAATAGCCATGGGTAGCTCGACTCGCGCCGCCATTGATTTATCCTTGAAAATCGCCAAAGCCTTCCGGTGGGAAGACCAGATGGAGGCGATGTGGCCCAGGATGATGAGGGCTGTCTGGATCACCCAGATCACCCCGGCGATTTCCGGGGTCCATTGAACGTCCCATTTGAACGCGTGCCATCCGAACACGTTCCAACCCAAGCCGTAGGGATCCGAGACCGCCTGGGCGAGACGGGTCACCCGGCCCGGGACGGCGGGAATGAAGTGGGCGATGTGATAGGCCGCCGCAATCGGGATGAGGGTCATGGCGAACTCGCAGGCGATCTCCGCCGTCCTCCGCGAGCCGCGCGACAGCCTGCTCATGACGCCGCAGACCGTGAAATACCCGGCCGAGAACAGGGCCGCCCCGGCCAGGATCGCAAAGAGGAACGAGGCGTGAAACGCCAGGCCCCTGGGTAGGATCTCGAAGGTCTTGAGCATCATCCGCCGAAGGACGACCCACCATTCCGGGGTCGCGACAAAGCCGTCGAATGTCACCGCGAACAGGACGACGATGACGAAAACCGCCTCCGAGGGGTTTCCCAGCCGACTTGCCTGAAGGGCCGTTCCCGGTACACGAACTTCGATGCGGTCCCCGCATTTTTCCAGCGGACTGAACCTGCCCAGGACCCGAAAGAATCGCATATACGGGTTGGCGTTCTCCCACCAGCTTTCGGAATCGAAGACAGCCATCCCCGCCCAGAGCCAGGCCGTGAAGAGCAGGAAATAGTTGACGACGCCGCCGGCGCCCTGGGCCTGAAACCAGCCCAGCTCGAACCAGATGAACCCGAGGAGCAGAAACACCGCCGGCCAGGCCGACAGACAGGCGGGGTAGGGGAGGCCCAGGGACAAGGGGCGGCGCATCCATCGTCCAAAGACGCGGCGCACTGTGTTCCACGGATCGAGCGCGGGCCAGGCGTTACCGATGATCAGCGTCAGCCACGTCAGCCCCATCCACCAGCCGGTCCAGACCAGAACGGGCGGGAGCGAGTCCTCGGACCGCGTGTCGCCGACGAATCCGCCGGCCAAGACGAGAGCGGCCAGGAGAAGCCCGACCCTCGAGAGCAGGCGTCCCAAGGACCGGACGCCCCGTCCGAGGGGGATTTCCCGGCGGCTGTAGCCGGGCGAGTCCGCCTTGCGGTCCGGGCGAAGGGTGATGAAGACGAAGGAGAGGGCGACGACGAGGCCCCCGCCGATCAGGAAGAGCCAGCCCGGTATGGGGGGCGAATACCGGACCTCCTGAATACCGTGCGCGTGGAGCGGCGTCGGGAAGGCGAAGAGCAACGCAAGGGCGGATGTCAGCGCCGGCGCGAACGGTCCTGGGAATGGCCTGCCGGCAATCCGCGGGTTTGCGAGATGGCTTGATGTGTTTCTCATGGGCGCGTCTGTTTCATCCGGTTTGTCCGATCCCGCGGTGAAGTATTCCGTTCAGCCGTCCAGCGGAACGTCGATC
>JASLXW010000010.1 GCA_030740135.1 Nitrospinota bacterium | reverse complement strand
AGGCCGACGCCATCGGGGAGATCAAGCGGATCACCGCTGAGGTCGATCCGGACCTGGAGATGTCCACCATCGCCTACCTGAGCGGCAAGCGGGACGAAAGTCCGGCCCTGCTCTTTGAGAATATCAAGGGCCACCCGGGGCGGAAGGCCCTGTACAACATGCTCGGGAACAGCGTCAACCGCGTCGCCCTCGCCATCCGGGAAAAGCCGGGAAAGAACCCGATCGGGCTCGTGAAGGTCCTCAAGGAGAAGATGAATCGGAAAACCCCGCCGAGCCGGGTCTCGGGGAAAGACGCCCCCGTCAACCGGAACGTCGAGTCGGGAAGCGATATCGATATCACCAAATTTCCCGCGCCCCGGATGTGGCCTCTGGACGGGGGAAAGTACATCGGCACCGGCGACGCGGTCGTCACGAAGAACCCGGACACGGGAAAGACGAACGTCGGCACGTATCGGATGATGATCAAAAGCCCCACCCAGGCCGGGTTCTACGCCTCGCCCGGAAAGGACGGCCTTCTGGATCGGGAGGCCTGGTGGGCGCGGGGCGAACCGGCCCCCGTGGCCGCGGTCTGGGGGCTGGACCCGCTCCTGTTCATGGTCGCGGCGACGACCTTTCCCAAGAACGTCTCGGAGTACGACGCCTTCGGCGGGATCGGCGACGCCCCCATCGATCTGTTCGAGAGCGACGTCACCGGCCTGATGCTGCCCGCGAACGCGGAGATCATCGTCGAAGGGTATTGCTACCCGGGGCGGGACTTCGCCGAAGGGCCCTTCGGCGAGTTCACCGGGTATTACGGCCGTCCCATCGGCGCCACACCCTATGTCGACATCCACACCATCCGCTACCGGAGCGATCCCATCCTGACGTGCGCCCTGATGGCGGAGGGGGGGGCGAACGAATGCGGTTTGTTCTGGGGGATGAGCAAGGCCGCCAAGGTCTGGGCCGACCTCGACGCCCTCGGGGTCCCGGGCGTCCAGGGGGTCTGGTCGCCGCCGGAGGCCGCGGGCTGGGGGATGACCGTGGTCTCGATCAAGCAGCTTTACGCCGGACACGCCGCGCAGACCATGGCCCTCGCCGCCCAGTGCATGGGCGGGGCCTATTTCACCAAGTACATCATCGTTGTGGACGAGGACATCGATCCTTCCGCCCTGTCGGAGGTCGTTTGGGCCATGGCGACTCGCTCCCGGCCAGCACAGTCGATCGACATCCTCCGGGAGACTTGGAGCACCTACCTCGATCCCAGTCTGAACCCCCCCGAGATCCGGCCCTGGGGCTCGAAGTGCCTCATCAACGCCTGTATGGACTTCAAGTACATCAAGGATTTCTCCCCGAGAACCAAGCTCTCCAAGCCGGTTTACGAGCGGGTGGTCAAGCGGTGGAAGGACCTGGGGTTCGAATGGACTCCGCCGAAGGTCAATGTCTTCGAGGAGAAGACGGCCTTCCCTCCGCCGGCCGGCGGGGGCGAGGGGCAGGGGAGGTAGTCTGGAATTTTCACCGAAATAATGGAAGAGATGGATTCGACGAACGAATCGCCATGGGTGCTTTAAGGAGGAGTTTGCGTTGGTGAGAATTTCAAGGTTGTTGTAAAGAGGGCTTGTCTGTTCGCATAAAGGGCGGCTCCAACAGGAATCGCCCTTTGTTATTCCGCGTGAACTGTCGGAAGGGGACAGGTGATTTTGCCTCTCCCGCCCCTGATGAATGAATCCTCTATTCGTCAGTCGCGGCTTTCAGCCGTCCCTCTTTGGCGATCCAGTGCTTGATCTCTTCCTTCTTCTCTTCAAACAGGGAAGGGTTATTCTCGATGTCGTCCGGGACGTCGATGGTGTGGACGATGTGGGCCGGGACGCCGAAGATGAGGATCCGCCTTCCGAGGACGAGCGCCTCCTCGATGCTGTGGGTCACCATCACGAACGTCATCTTCTGCTGGTGGGCCAGGTCGATGAAGTCCTTGCGCAGACGCATCGCCGTCACCTCGTCCAGGCCGCCGAACGCCTCGTCCAGAAGGAGGATGTCCGGGTGGGTGGCGAAGGCCCGGGCGATATTGACGCGCTGGCGCATGCCGCCCGATAGCTCGTTGGGGTAGGAGTTTTCGAACCCCCACAGCCCCACGAGCTTCAGCCACTTGTGGGCGGTCTCGATCTGCTCTTCTTTGGGGGCGCCCTGGATCTCGGGGCCCAGGCAGACGTTCTCGGTGGCGGTCCGCCAGGGCAGGAGGCGGTCTTCCTGAAAGATGCGGGTGATCCCGCCGACGTGGGCTTTTCGGTAATTCTGCGCGGGCGTCCCGTCGATCAGGATTTCGCCGGCATCGACGTGCTTGAGCCCGAGAAGACAGTCGAAGAACACCGATTTTCCCGCGCCCGTCTCTCCGACGATGACCAGGTACTCTCCCTCGGCGATATCGAAGGACAGGTCGGCGATGGCGCGGACCTCGGCGCCCTTTTGTTTCTGGTAGAAGGTCTTGTGGACGTTGCGGACGACGATCTTGGGCCGGCCGTTGCCCGAGGATTCCGGGGCCTGGGCCATTACATCTTCCCTCCTTCTTCCACCCGCCACTTCAGGACCCGGCCTTCCAGCCACTCGACGACCGTTTCCAGAAGGAGGAGCACGATGATCATCCAGAGCGTCCAGGCGAGGATGAGCGGCATTTCGAAAAGACTCTTGGCCAGGTCGAGCTCTTTGCCGATGCCCGAGGGGGCGCCGACCAACTCCGCCACGATGACCACGCGGACGCCGACGCCGACGTTGATCTTCGTGGCCGTGAAGGCGAAGGACTTTACGTAGGGCCACAGGAGAATCCTGATCATCTGCCAGGAATTGGCCCCGAAGGTCTTCACCATGTCGGTGGTCTTCTGGTCGATGGAGCGGATCCCGTCGTAGACGTTGAAGATCGTGATGGGGGCGCAGATCATCAGCAGGACGAACCCGATGCGGAGCTCCGTCGCCGAGAACCAGATGATGACGATGATCACCCAGTTCAGCGCGGGCACGCCCATGATGAATTTGATGATCGGCCGGACGTAATCGTCGATATTGGCCGAAAGCCCCATGAACAGACCGATGGGCACGCCCACAATGACCGAAGCGAGGATGGCCGCGATCAGACGGACGAAGGAGATCAAGCCTTGGCTGAGAAGCTCCCAGGTCGTGACGATTTCAAAAAACGCCTTGAGGATCAGGTGAACGCCCGGAACCAGCCAGACGGGGGAAATGAAGGAAACAAGCTGCCAAATGACGGCAAGACCAAAAAAGGCGGTCACCGCTTTCCAGGAAATTCCCTCCACGAAAAAGGTTGCGATTCCGAGCCGCCCGGGCAAGTCCACGGGGACGCCCGAGCCGGGCGTCGGGGCGCCCCGCGCCCCGGTTTCGGCATGCTCCACCTGCGTCATGGCATCGATCCCTGTTTCGTCGTATGCGGGCGCGGCCTCCCGGGTGGAAGGACCGCGCCCATAAAGCCATTCTCCGGCTTGCAATCAGCGGGATTCCCGCGTATTTCGCTCCGCTGGCCCTACAGGGTGGGCCATTTGTAGTGGATCCCGTCGTTTGGGAGCTTCTTCAGCCGGCCCACCGACTTGAACCCCTTGAGCGTCGCCATGATCTCGTCCTTCCGGTCCTTGGTAGGCTCCACAAGGAAGGTCATGAACTTGTGGTCACGGCTGTACTTCAGGGCCTTGATGGGGATCTTGGTGAAGGCGCTGATGAACTTGTCGGCCCGCTCGGGCTCTTTGTAGTAAAAGCTCACCGCGTCCTGCCACATCCGCATGATGCTCACGTTGCGGTCGTGGTCTTCGTCCAGCCAAGCTTTCCAGCCGTAAGCGCCCAGATACCAGACCGGCGCGTCCGCGGCCAGGCCGATCTCTTTTCGGACCCCCTCGCTCATGTCGCCCACCAGGTGGAACCCCGAGGTCAACATCTTGGAAAGGTTGGGCTCCCAGACGATCCCCGCGTCCACCTTCCCGGCATAGAGCTGCGTCGCAACCGCGGGGGGCGAGGCGCTGATGATGTTCAGGTCGGTTCGGGAGTTGAGCCCGTGCTGACGCAAGAACAGGACCGCCATCCCCCAGAAGCCCGACCCCGTCGTCGCGGCGACCGTTTTCCCTTTCAGGTCCGCCGCCTCTCGGATCTTGGGGTTTTTCGAGACGAACGCGTGGTTGGCGGTGGTGTAGGTGAACATGAGCTGGATGGGGATACCCTTGCTGTAAAACCTCGCCGCGTTGGAGAACGCCGGGTTGTACACGCTCTCCCACTTGTGGGCGGCGAAGTCGGCGTACATGGCCCCCAGGCGGCGGTAGAGATTGACCTTGAAGTCGAGGCCGTGCTTCTCGCCCAGTTTGAGCCCCTGGATGATGGGGAGCATCATGGTGGAGTTCGACGGGGGTCCGAGACCGGCGCCTACGACCTTTTTTGCGCCGAACGCGCGCCGCGGAGCGGCGAAGGCCCCCACCGTCGCGCCCGCCGCGACCCAACCCACACCCTGGACAAATCTCCGGCGGCTGATATTTTTCCCTTGGCTCATCACTCGTTCTCCCGTTTGAGGCGTCCGTGTTTAGAACCTTAGCCCTCTTCGCAGTCGTAAAAAAATCTTCCCTACCGGAACCCCTGTCTCCATGCCAATGTTTCCATATAACGAATATTACAAGATCCAGCCGGAAATTTCACCCGGTCAAACGCTTTCGGGTAAAAAATCTTAGCATGCTTTCCGGGCCCTTAAATGTCGCCCGTATGGCGGCTGGGAATTTCCATGCGGGGCCGCGAGGGACGGTTTCCAGGGAATCCGGGGACCCGTTCGGCCGTTGACATGATTTGCCCTTTGACTTAGAAGGGCCGGATGCGGAAAGTGAATTGAAACCCATCACCCCGGGGGGTCTCGGGAGGGAGTCAGAGGAGAGTCGGATGCCGTCGCCCGAAGAATTGACCGGACCGCAAAAGGCGGCGCACGTCCGGGGCCTCTTTGCGCGCGTCGCCCCCCACTATGATCTGGCCAATGGTTTCATCACGGGCGGGCGGCACCGGGCCTGGAGAAGGAAGACCCTCCGGCGGGCGGCGGCTCACCTGTCCGATCGGGCCGACGGCAGGCCAATCCGCGGACTGGATCTTTGTTGCGGGACGGGCGACTACGTTCTCCTTCTCCGGGAACTCCTGGGTCAAGACGCCCGGCTGGTGGGGCTGGACTTTTGCGAGCCGATGATCCGCGTGGCCATGGAGCGGACCCGCCGCGCGGGTGCGGAGGCGGCCTGGCTGCGGGGGGACGCGACGGACCTGTCCCTTTTTTGCGACGGGACGTTCGACCTGGCGACGGTCGGCTTCGGTCTGCGCAACGTCATCGACCTGCCCGCCGCCCTGCGGGAGGCCGCGCGGGTGTTGCGCCCCGGGGGGCTTTTCGTTTCCCTGGAGCTGACGCGCCCCGAGCGGGGGCCGCTGCGCCCCGTCATCTTCGCGTACCTGCGGTGGCTCCTTCCCTTCCTTGCGAATCTCGCCAAAGGGGGCCGGGAGGACTACCTCTGGCTTCGCCGCTCGCTGGAGACCTTTCCGGGGATTCTCGGCCTCTCGAAGCTGCTGGAATCTTCCGGGCTGGAAGTCCTCGAGGTTTGCCGATTCGGGGTGGGGGCCGTCGCGGGTCACATCGCCCGGCGCAAGGGATGAGGAGACAGGGTTCACCCTGTCCGACGGCATCGCGGTGGGGCGGCCGGACGCGGTTTGCGGACTTTCCGGCTCGTCCAAGACCCGAACGCCGATCCCCTCCAACATTTCGCGCAAGGCTTCCAGGGCCGCTTCCACTTGAGACGCCGCCTCGGCGTGCGCGGGGGCGGACGCCGACAGGGTCAGCGGAATCTGGGCGTCCGGGCCGAAGGCGCCCGCCCGGGATTTGATGTACACGCGGGAATGTTCGTCCGCGACTCGATGAAGCAGGGGGGCGAGGACCGACTCATCGCCGCAGTCGGTCCAGGCCTCGCGCATGGCGAAACCGGCCGCGCCGAACCGCTTGCGCCAGAGCGGCGACGGGCTCTCTTCGAAGATGCCGCGCATCTCCGCCGGGACCCCCGGCAGGCAGATGACCTCGCTGTCCTCGGCGGGGCATCGGACGCCCGGCGCCGCGCCCACCCGGTTCGGCAGGGGTTCGGCCCCGGCGGGGAGGCAGGCCATCTTTTCGCGGGCGGGGGTCATCTCGGCGGAATCAACCGCGCCCGCCTCCGCCAGATCCTGATAACGCTTTCGGACCCATTCCTTCGCCTCGGGGTGCAGCGTCATTTCCCGGCTCAGGGCGCCGGCCACGGCAAACAGGGTCATGTCGTCCGCCGTGGGACCGAGACCCCCGCACGTGATGATCGAGGACGGCCTGCGGCGCAGGCAGGACCGAAGGACTTCGGCGATGTCCGCCGTGGAATCCGCCACGATGTGCGCCCGCTCGACGGCGCCCCCCATTCCGGCCACCTGCGCGCAGAGCCACCGGGTGTTCGTGCCCAGGACCTGGCCGGTCAGGATCTCGGAGCCGATGGCAACGGTTTCAACGGTGAACAAGGGATCTCTCCCGGGGCGAGCGGTCGGAGCGGGGCGGCCTCATTGGCCGACGCGCCCCCAGAAGCCCAGACCGACGTTCCGGGCCTCGTGCTCCCAGAGCTTGAATTCATCCTGAAACTTGAAGGGGACTTCATGGGTCACGCGGCCGTAGCCCTTTTGGATGAGGATCGCGTTCAGCATGGTCCGGTCTTTCAGGAACATATATAGAAGCGGACGGCCGTCTCGGCCTTGGATGACCTTGTCGCGCATGACGTAAACGCGCTTGCCTTCCACGATCTGCCGGACGGCGGGGGTGGTCACGCGCTCGAAATACTCCCGGTATACCCTCCCGGCGCGCGCCCTCGGGGGTTGGACGCCGATGAGACGGACCACGTGTTGCGTGTCGAGGGAAAAGGTGACCCCGTCGATGACGCGGATAACCGTCACCCAGAGCCTCCCGGGCTTCCCGCCCTTCCCCGCAGGTTTCGACCGCTTGAGGACCGGGGCCTTTTTCACGTCTTTCGGGGTTTTGGTCTTTGCCTCCTTGCCGGAAGGAGGGGCCGGCTCGGGATCGGAGGCGCCCGAGGGAAAACACCCGGCGAGCGCCGGCATGACGAGCAGGAACGTGGCCAGCCAGGGCAGGCCGGCCGGGCGAAGGCGTCGGTAGAAGGGTTTCCCGGTGGGGAGCCGCCGCGCACTCATGCCCGGAATCATACCATCGGACGCAAGGCCCTGTTCAAAGGTTTATTGTCCGGGGCTTTTCTTGTCGGGCCATTTCTTCCAGCCCTGAAGATCGAATAAGATCGGACCGCCGTTCCGGAACGCGCTCCGTCCTCTCCTGAATAGAGGAACCGACGAAATGCTGATCACCAACGGGCCCCTCCTGACGTTCGATCCCTCCCGGCCGTTCTTCAACCCCGGCGCCGTCCGGATCGAGGCCGGCGTGATCGCCGGGGCGGGCGACGCGGACGCGCTGGGTCCGAAGTCCGGGGAGGAGGCTCTGGACGCCGGGGGCCGGTTGATCCTGCCCGGCCTCATTGACGCGCACGCGCATCTGTACAGCGCCCTGGCCCGGGGGATGGCCCTGAAGGACGAGCCGCCCGAGACCTTTGTCCAGATCCTCGAGCGGCTCTGGTGGCGGCTCGACCGGGTTCTCGATCTGGAGGACGTCCGGCTGAGCGCTTTGGTCGGACTCATCGGCTACGTCCGCAACGGGACCACCACCGTCATCGATCACCACGCCAGCCCTTCCGGGAGGCGGGCCTGCGCGGGGTTCTCTGCTACGAAGTCACCGACCGCAACGGGGAGGCCGGTGTGAAGGCGGGGATCGAGGAAAACGTCCGGTTTCTCAAGCGGGTGCAAGATGAGCGAGACGGGCGCCTCGGCGGGCTCTTCGGCCTGCACGCCCCGCTCACCCTCTCCGACGAGACCCTGCGGGCCTGTCTGGAGGCCGGCCGGTCGCTGGGGGCGGACGTGGGATTCCATGTCCACGTTTCCGAGCACGAACCCGAGGTCGCGGACAGCCTTGAGCGATACGGCAAGCGCCCCCTTCAACGCCTGCGCGACGCCGGCGTGCTGGGGCGGAACTCGATCGCCGCACACTGCATCCACGCGGACGAAGGGGACCTGGCCGCGTTGCGCGAGACCGAAACCATCGCCGTCCACAACCCCCAGTCCAATATGAACAACGCCGTGGGCTGCGCGGCCATTCGGCGGTGGACCGGGATTCAGGCGGGCCTCGGGACGGACGGGATGACGCAGGACATGTACGCCTCCGCCATGACGGCTTACCTCTTGCAAAAGCACGAGGCCGGGGACCCGCGCGTCGCCTGGGATGAGGTCAGAGACCTTCTGACGGCCGGCAACCCGGCCATCGCTTCGAGATTCCTGGGATGCGATGTCGGAATCCTGCGGGAGGGCGCGGCGGGGGACGTCGTCGTTTCGGACTACCGGCCGCCGACGCCGCTTTCGGCGGACAACTTCTGGGGCCACCTTCTCTACGGCGGGGCGGGGCTGCAGGCGCGGACGGTCGTCGTGGGCGGCCGGATCGTCATGCGCGACCGGCAGCTTGAGGGGATTGACGAAGAGGAGGTTTTCGCCCGGGCGCGAGAGCGCGCGGCGAAGTTGTGGGAGCGGTTTTAGGGTGCCTCACGGGAAATCAGAGGATAGATGTGACTTTTGGGAGACCGCCCTTTGTAGGGGCGACCCAGCGGGTCGCCCCTACAATACCTTCCCGGCGGCCTGCTTGAAGGAAGTCGGGCCTTAGCGTCATCCAGCGGACCCTTTGCGTATTCTCTAAATCCTCCCGCGCGCCTTGGCGCGGCGGTAGCGGCCTGTCAGCATGGACCAGCCGCCGGGGGGGGCTTCCACTTTGAGCAGGAACTCGTCCAGCTTGTCCAACCGCTCCCGGCCGGAGGGATGCGTGGATTCCAGGACGGCGTCCGCCTCCTTTGGGCGGAGCGACTGGATCGTCAATAGGTATTGACGCGCGCCGGCGGGGTCATAACCGACGCGGGTGCAGTAGTCCGCGCCCACGTGGTCCGCCTCGAATTCCAGGTTCTGGTCGAGGCCGTTGTCGAAGAGCGATTTCATCCCTTCCTGGATCATCTCGTCGAACGCCTCGGGGTTTTTGTCCATCGAGGCCAGCGTCACTTGGGCCAGTCCGGAAATGGCCCGGCTGCGGCGGATGACGTTGAGGATGTGCTTCTTCGTGACGTGGGCGATCTCATGCCCCAGGACGCACGCCAACTCGGCTTCGCTCTGAATCCGGCGCAGGAGCCCCTTGGTCACGAACACGTAACCGCCCGGAGAGGCGAAGGCGTTCACCTTGTTGTTGTTGAGGATGCCGAAGGTGTAATCGATCTCCGGCCGGTCCGAGGACATGGCGACGGCCTTCCCCACCAGGTTGACGTACCTGAGCAGGGAGGGGTTCCGGAGCAGGCCGCCATACCGGGCGACGACCTGGGAGGCGAGGGCGCCGCCGATGGCCCTTTCTTCCCGGGCGCCGATGGGCAGGAGGCCGCTCACGGCGGATTTCCCGCCCTTGAGGATTTGCTGTCCCTTTTCGGTCTTGATGAATTCGACGCCTTTTTCGACTTCGGCGCAGGAGGTCAGGGCGAGGATGGCGAACATCGGGAAAACCGCGCTTTTCCAAAATTCCAGGTTTCTCATCGATATTCCCCCACCTTCCCCTTGCGGAGAAAGCCTTCCACTTGCCCCTCGGTGATCCGGGCCGAGAACTTTTCCATCCGGTTGATGGCGGCGATGTGGGCGGCCGTGACGCCGGTCCGCCGGGCGTAGCCTTCGGCCACCTTGTCCAGTCCGCGCGCGCCGGCCGAGGCGGCCGTCCGGGCGGCGTCTCCCCGGAACTCCTTCCCTATATGGGCCAGCAGCCCGCCGTCCTTCTCCGGCTCTTCCGAGGTGGTGCGGGACGCGTAGACCCAGCCTTCGTTGTCCTTCGGCGTTTTCACGAGGAGCCAGCGCCCGTCTTTTTCGAGGACCTCGAGGGGCGTGCCGCGGCGGACCCGCTCCACCACCCGGTCCAGCGCCGTCCGGCCGGAGCGGATCTTGGCGGAGCGGGACCGGACGTAGACGGTTTCCGCCAGGGCCGCCGGGACCGCGGCCAATCCGGCCGCGACCAGGGCGGCCAAAATTGAGCTGATGAAAATGATTCGCTTCACGGGCGTCTCCTTCCGCGAAAAGGATTCCTGAGAACCTCGAAGGCGGTTCCTCATTTGGTTTTCATCTCGTAAACCCCGTCCCAATCGTCGGCGGCGGCGGGGGTCCGCAGAAATTCTTCGCACCGCTCCATGTACACCCCGGAGGGACCGTCGTGGGAGTTTTTCTCCAACACGGCCCCGAAGCGGCGGATCGCTTCCTCCCACTCCTTTTGCCGGTAGGCGGCGAGCCCCTTCCGGTAGTCCTCGACCATCCCGGCCTTCTCGGGAGGCAGCTCGCCCTTCTTGGACAACAGCTCGTAGACCCGGACGGGGGCCTGTTTCCCCTGGACCCGGATCAAGTCGATCTCCCGGGCCTCGACGTCCTCTTTCGCGAGGGCGTAGGTGTTCTCCCCGATGAGGATCTCCGTGCCGTACTGTTTGCCGGCCCCTTCGAGGCGGGCGCCCAGGTTGACGGCGTCTCCCATGACCGTATAGTCCATCCGGTTTTGCGACCCCATGTTTCCGACGACCATGGGACCCGAATTCACGCCGATCCGGCAGCGGAGCTCGGGAAACCCTTCGCTGAGAAGCTCCGCGCGGAGGGATTCGAGCTTTTTCTGGTTCTCCAGCGCCGCGTAACAGGCCAGCGTCGCGTGCCTCGGCTGGTCCAACGGCGTCCCGAAGACGGCCATGATGGCGTCGCCTTCATATTTATCCAGATATCCCTCGTGCGCGAGGATGATGTCGGTCATCGCCGTGAGGTAACGGTTCAGCAGGAGGACGAGTCTTTCCGGCGTCAGGCCCTCGGAGATCGAGGTGAACCCCTTCAGGTCGGAGAAGAACACGGTCAGCTCCTTCTTCTCCCCGCCGAGTTTCACGCCGTCGGGGTTTTCCAATAACTTTTCGACAACCGTGGGGATCATGTAGTGCTGGAAAATGTGCTTGACCTGCCGCTTGCGCTTGCCCTCGGTGAAATATTCCAGGACGGAGACGGCCAGGAAGGTTACGAAGACGCCGGTTTCCGGCGTGACCAGGTCCACCCAGCGGCCCGCCGCGCGAAAGAGCCAAATCGAAAGCCCGTAATAACCGGCCGCGTAGGCGAGGATCAGCGCGATCTTGACCCGGAAGGCCGAGAAGGCCACCAGCGTGACGGCCGTCAGCAGGCACAACAACGCCAGGGAGCCCAGGGCGACCGCGCCCCGCGTCTCGCGCAGGAAGTCCCCCGCCAGAATGTTGTCCAGGGCGGCGATATGGATGAACACGCCCGGCATCTTGGAAGAATAGGGCGTCACCCGCAGGTCGTAGGTGCCGGCGGCGGTCCCCGCGATGAGGACGATCTTGTCTTTGAAGACCTTCGGGTCCAGGTCGGGCTTCTTCCCGTCGTGGATCTGCTTGAACGAAGAGAGAACCTTGCCGATGGGATAAATGGGGTAGATCCGGTCTGAAGGTCCGTGCCACTTCAGGATCATCTCGCCCCGGTGGTTCAGCGGAATCTTGACGGCGCCGACGGCCAGCTCCCCCGCCCGGGTGAACCGGACGTTCCGCGCACCGAAAATCCGCATGGCGATGGTCAACGGGAACGCGGCGTAGTGGCGCTTTTGATAAAGGAACAACGGCTTCAGCCTGCGGCTCGGGCCGTCCGGGTCGGACTGAAGATTGATGGCCCCGATGTCCTCGGCGGAAGTCAGCAGCCTCGGGATGGGCAGGTTCGCGCCGCTGTATCGAAGGGCCCGCGAGCGGTCGCGCCCCAGGATGTTCACGGCTGATCGCTTCCGCCAACGGGCGGCGGCGGGAGAAGGCCGCGCCGCCCACCCGCGGGACCCCCTTTTGTCGAACAACATCGGCAGAATGACGATTCCCGCTTTTTTCAGCGACGCGGCGAAGTTCTCGTCGTCCTCGTCGCTGGCCTTGTCGGGCTCCAGGAACAGGATGTCGAAGGCGACGCGCTTCGCGCCGCCCATCTTGAGGAAATCCACCACGTAGGCGTGGACCGTCCTCGGCCACGGCCAGCGGCCCAGCGGGTCTTCGAAATGGTCCAGGCTGGCTTCATCAATGGCGATGACGACGATGTCGCGGTTTGCCTTTTCCGGGTTGGCGAAGCGAACGAAGCGGTGATCCAGCGCCTTCAGCTCGGCGAGCTCGAACAGATCGAGCGTCCAGAGGATCGAGATCCCGGCGAAGACCGACGCGCCCACGCACAGGGCGGCGAACAGACGCATGCGGTCCTTGCGCAGATGTTCAAAAACCGGCAACAGAAAGACTCGCCCTCGGGGCTCAATCGGGGGTAGATTCCCCCTCGTACTTGCGCCACCAGACGTGGGAGTCCGGGGGCGGCGCTTGGGCCGCGCGCTTGCGTCCGGCCGCCCTTTTCGGCGTGCGCGACCGGTTGTGAGATCGGAATCGGCACAGATCGCCGCAATAGAGCTTTCGGTGATTGAAGCGCTGGATGAAGTGTCCGTCGCATTGCTTGCACTTCCGCACGCGTTGCGCGGCGGCGCTGATCAGAAAGAGAGAGAAACGATAGTAGAACAGACTTCTCAAGTCAAAGGTTTTGGGTTCGAGTCGGAGGGTTCGAGGCTGGACGCCCTTTCCGTTGCCCGAGGCGTCCGGGCCGGAGGCCGCCGCCTTTGAATCGGCGTCCGGCGAAATATCCGAGGTGATGTGAAACTTGAAGCCGTGCAGACCCATCAGGTAGCTGTTGACCCGCTCGACCACGTCTCGCGGGACCGTCCCCTTGTCCGCCAGCGTTTTGAGAGTCTCGCGAATGCTTTCCTGCGTCCGGTGAATATGGGCCAGGGTGGGGACCATGCCGCCGTAGTGCCACTGCGGGGAGCGCTTGCCCCGCGGGTGCGTCTCGGCCGGCTCGGGCGCGGACTCCCCGCTCGGCTCCACGGTTACGCCGAACCATCTCCACAGATGGTCCTTCCAGTTCTCCTCGGACAAGGAGGTGTTCGCGAATTCGATGGCCCAGGGGACCGCTTCCAGCGTGTGGTCCATCGCCCGGGACGCGGGTTCGGTCTTCCGCCGCTTGGCCATGCCAGTTCTCCGGCTCATGCGAGGCCGGTAAGCTCCCGGAGGTCTTGAATCTGACTCAACCGCCCCATGACCACTACGAGGTCTTCCGCTTCGAGGAGGCAATCGGCTTCCGGGTTGTACAGGTAATGAGGGTCGCCCGACTTCTGGACGGCAAGAACGAGCAGTCCCGTCTTTTGCGAGATTTTCCCTTCGCGCAGCGTCTTTCCGCAAAGGGATGAGCCTTCGCGGATGGCGGTCTCTTCGACCCGGTAGGTCCCCCGGGAATCGCGCAGCATGGTGTCGAGAAAGGAAACGACCGCCGGACGAACCATCTCCGAGGCCATCCGCATTCCGCCCATGAAGTTGGCCGACACCGTTCCGTCGGCGCCGACCTTCCGCAGCTTGGATTCCGCGTCCCGATGAATGACCCTCGAGATGATCCGGATCCCCGGGCAAAGCTCACGCGCGGCGAGGACGACAAAGATGTTGGCTTTGTCATCGGGCAGACAGGTCACGAGACCCGACGCCTTCTGGATGTTGGCGCGCTCGAGGCACCCCTCGTTGGTGGCGTCCCCTTCAATGTAGAGGAGTCCGGGATCGTCCTGGAGCCTTGCTTCGATCTGTTCCCGATCCATTTCCACGGCGACAAAGGCGTGGTGGGTGTTCCGGAACTCCTCCGCCACGTGGCGCCCGGTCTCCCCGAGACCGCACACCACGATGTGGCCGGACAACTGTTGGATCTTCGTTTCCAAGCTCCGCTTCCTCATCAACTGGGTGAACTGTCCGCCCACCAGGAACGCCGTCGTGGCGGAGATCCCGTAGGCCAGGGTCCCAACGCCTCCAAGCAGGAGAAAAACCGTGAACACCCTGCCTTGAACCGTCAGCGGTGTCGGGACCTCCCCGTATCCCACCGTGGTCAACGAAATGACCGTCATGTAAAAGGCGTCGAATAAAGTCCAGTCTTTCTCGATGACCGTATAGCCGAGGGTGCCAACCAGGAAGATGGCCAGAAGCATGCCGACCAACACCCAAATTTTTCTGAACATGCGCGCTCCAAAGCTCCGTCCACCTCTTTGACCGCCTGAGGGTCATTTTATACACGCAAAGACGTGTACGCAACGGAACCTTAACATAATCAGTCTGAGGCCATTTCCAGTGGAATCATCCGCAAGTCGGATTTGACGGGCCGAAGCGGCGTGGTTATCGTGGGGGTGAAACCGAATTCGGACGAGGGTGTCTTTCGAGGAAATCTACGATGGTCTTCAGGTTATTCCTGTTGTTTACGATCATGCCCTTGCTGGAGCTCGCCATCCTCATCCGCGTGGGGCAGGAAATCGGGGCGATCTACACCATCTCCATTGTTGTCCTCACGGGCGCGGCCGGGGCCTGGCTCGCCCGGGCGCAAGGCATCGGCGTCCTTCGCCGCATCCGAGAATCCATCAAGGCGGGGGAGCCCCCGTCCGCCGAGCTCGTCGACGGGGCGTTCATCCTGCTGGGCGGGGCGCTTTTGTTGACGCCCGGGTTGATTACGGACGCCGCCGGGTTCTTTTGCCTGGTTCCGGCCACGCGGCGGGCCATCCAGCGGTGGGTGGTTCAGAAGGTCATGCGCCGGTTTGAACAGTCGACCGTCACGGTCCGGGGCCACGCCGCCTGGAGCGAGTCTCCCCCCCAAGAGGACGTCCCCCGGAAAATCAACTGAGCCCCTCCAGGATTCGCGCCGGAATTTCATCGAAGGGCACGGGGCGTTGGACGCCGTCGCGCAGATCGCGGACGCGCGCCGCCCCCGCCTCGATCTCATCCTCGCCGATGAGGACGGCGAATGCCGCGCCGGAGCGGTCGGCCTTTTTCATTTGCGCCTTCAGGCCGCGTCCGTCGAAGTCCCACAGGACCGAGAGCCCCGCCCTTCGCCACTGTTGCGCCCAGCCGAACGCCCGCTCCGAGGCCCCCTCGCCCAAGGCGACCAGGAAGACCTTCCGCCCGTCGCGATCATCCCCCGTCTCGGGGAGGAGGGAGATCAGGCGCTCCATCCCGATGGCGAAGCCGGTGGCGGGCGTCGGAGGCCCGCCCAGGGTCTCCACGAGTCCGTCGTACCGTCCGCCCCCCGCGACGGCGTTTTGCGCGCCGAGGCCTTCCGCCGTGATCTCGAAGGCCGTGTGGGTGTAGTAATCAAGGCCCCGGACCAGGCGCGGATTGACCCGGTGGGGGATCTTCTCCTCATCCAGGAGGCGCAGAACTTTCTCGAAGGTTTCCCGCGAGGCGCGGCTCACGTGGTCGAGGAGCGCGGGGGACGCCGCGGCGACCGCGAGGCAGCCGGGTTTCTTGCAGTCCAGGATGCGGAGCGGGTTTTCCTGGAACCGGCGGTCGCAGTCTTCGCACAGGCGATCCAGATGGTCGGCGAAGTAGGCGCGCAGGGCCTTCAGGTAGGCCGGGCGGTCGCCGGGGTCTCCCAGGGTGTTGATCTCCAAGCCCAGGCCCGTCAGGCCCAGCGCCGAGAGGATCTCCCACGCCAGCGCGATGATCTCCGCGTCCACGGCCGGATGCGAGGCGCCGAAGACCTCGCAATCGATTTGGTGGAACTGCCGGAACCGTCCGGCCTGGGGCCGCTCATAGCGGAACATCGGGCCGATGAAGTAGACCTTCGTGACGTCGCCGGTCTTGTCGAGGTGGTGCTCCCGATAGGCCCGGACGATCGAGGCGGTGGCCTCGGGCCGCAGGGTCAGGCTGTCCCCGCTCCGGTCCTCGAAGGTGTACATCTCCTTGTGAACGATGTCCGTGGATTCGCCGATCCCGCGGGCGAAGAGACGGGTCTTCTCGAAGACGGGGATCTTGATCTCCCCGAATCCATACCGATGGAACGCCCCGCGGGCGACGGCCTCCGCATGCTGCCAGGCCGGCGTCTGCGCGGGCAGGATGTCTTGAACACCCCTCACGGCGCGAATCGTTTCCGGTTTCAACTCTTCTCGCTTCCTCGCGTTCCGGTCGAAGGACGGCGCAAAGGGCGGGGCGTCACCGGCCCGATCGCCGGGCCCGGTCGACGGCGTCGGCGATCTCCGGCAGGACCTCTCCCGCCTTTCCCAGCAGGGTCTCGTCCGCCCAACCGGAGATCGGCGTGGGTTCCGGATTCACCTCCAGGACGTACGCCCCGTTTCGTTTGGCGAGGACCGGAAGGTGCGCCGCCGGCTGGACGACGGCCGAGGTCCCGGCGACGACCATGAAGTCGCAGCGGGAAGCCGCTTCAACCGCCGTCTCCAGAATCTTCGGGTCCAGCCCTTCACCGAACCACACCACGTTGGGCCGCAGGAGCGCCCCGGTTTCGGTCCGGGGGGGCAGCGGGTCGAGGGGGACCTGACGGTTCTCGGTCACTTCCCCGCCCGCCGCGCTCCGGACTTCCCAGATGTTGCCGTGAAGCTCGACGACGTTTCGGCTTCCCGCGTCCCGGTGGAACCCGTCGATGTTCTGCGTCAGGAGGACGAATCCTTCCGACCCCTCTTCCAGCGCCGCGAGGGCGGCATGGGCGGGGTTCGGCGCGGCCTGATGAATCACCGAGCGCCGCCAGTCGTAGAACTCCCACACGAGCTTCGGGTCCGCCGCGAAGGCCTCCGGGGAGGCCAGGTCCTCGGGGCGGCGGCCGTTCCAAAGCCCCCCGGCGCCCCGGAAGGTCGGAATCCCGCTCTCGGCCGAGACGCCCGCTCCGGTGAGCGCGACGGCGCGGCGGGCGCCGGCCCAGGCGTCCAGGCCCGCCGGGCTGATTTTTGGAATCGGGTTCAGAGCGCTCTCTCCCGGCAGGTGAAACGGAGACGCCCCCATCCTCCACGCGTCGGGCGCCTCCACGCCTTCGGGAAAGAATGGGTCCGCGGCGCCGGGAAGTCAATCGGGGCGCCGGCGCTCCGCCGCGACGCGCGTCAGAGCCATCCCCTCCCCCTTGGCCTCGAACCGGCGCCCCGGCCGGCGCGCGCTCTCCAGGCGGTAGGTTTTCCCGTCGGACCACAACCGGACCGCCCCGTCGCAGTCCGTGCGATAGATCTTCGCGCCCAGCCGCCGGTAGCGGGAAACGACTTTCTCCGAGGGATGCCCCCGACAGGGACGGCCGGCGGAGATGACGGCCGCGCGCGGCCGGACCCGGCGAAGGAAGGCCCACGAGCTGGACGTGCGGCTTCCGTGATGGGGGACCCGCAGGACCTCGGCGCGGAGGTTTTCCCCCGAGCGGAGAAGCTCCCGCTCGCTGCGCCGCTCCAGGTCCGAGGCCAGCAGGACGCGCACCTTCCCGTGGACGAGGCGGAGGACGACCGAATGATCGTTGTCCCGGCGATACCCGACGGCTTCCCGCGCGGCGCTCGGATGGAGGGCCTCAATCCGGTAGCCGCGCCCGCTTACCTTCATGCCGCGCCAGAGCCGATGGAGCGGCACCGCGCGGGCCGCCGCCGCCCGAAGGACCCGGCCGCGAAGCGGGTTGGTCGAGCGCAGGCCGCTTTCCCAGAGCTGCCCCACCGACACTGTCCCAGGACGGCCAGCAATCCGCCCGCGTGGTCGCGCTCCGGATGGGTCAACAGGGCGTAGTCCAGGCGCCGTATCCATTGTGTTTCCAGAAACGGAACAACGACGGCCTTTCCCACGTCGAATGATTCCGAGAACCGGCCCGCCGCGTCCACCAGGAGTGTCCGGCCGTCGGGCAGCCTGACGAACGTCGCGTCCGCGTCGCCCACGTCCAGAAAGAAGATCTCCAGCTCGCCCTGCTTCGCGGGGCGGGACCGCTCAAGGACGTTCCAGGTGAGGGAAACGCCGAAGGCGACGGCGCACGCCCCGATCACCGCGCGCGTGAGAACCTTTCGCCGGTCCAGCAGGATCCAGGCGGCCGCGGCGCTGTAGAGCGCGATGAGCATCATGGGCGAGGGCGGCAGGACGCGGATTGTGGCATGGGGCAGCGCGGCGATCCACTGCGCGCCGTGGGTCTGAAGGAGCAGAAGAAGGTGGACGGGATAGAACAGGACGTCCGCCGCCCAGGGGATCGCGCTTCCCAGGACGGAGGTCGCCAGTCCCGACGGCACGACGAGCGAGGTCACGGGGATGAGCGCGAGATTCGCCGCGATGGCGTACAGTCCGATCCGGTGAAAGTGAGACGCCACAATGGGGATCATCGCCAAGGAGACCCAAACCGTCACCCGGATGAAGCCGCGTACCCGGCTCGGGGGCGGAGCGCCCGGCAGGGACGGTTGCCGCGCGCGGGTGAGGATGACCAGAACGGCGATGAAGGAAAGCTGAAACCCGGCGTCGAACAAAAACTGGGGGTCCCACAACAGGATGAAGAGGGCGGCGAGGCCGAGGGTGTTGAAGTGGTCCCGGTCCCGCTGAAGAAAGCGGGCGAGGAGATAGGCGACGACCATGAGGGAGGCCCGCACGGTGGACACCCGCGCGCCGGCGTTGACCATGTAGGCCAGGACCAGGGGGATCGCGCCCAGCGCGGCCAGGCGGCCCGGCGTGAGCGTGGAGGGCATCCGCATCCGGACGCCCCTCGGCGTCCAGCGGCCCATCCAAAGGAGAAGCCGGAAGAGAAAGAGGGCCACAAACCCGACGTGCAGGCCGGAGATGGCCAGCAGGTGTTCCGCCCCCGTGTCGTAGAAGGCGTCGCGGATCTTCGGGGGGACTGCCCTGCGCTCCCCGTAGAGCAAGGCGCCGAGGACGTGGGAGCCCGGGGGCGGCAAAGCGCTCCGGACGGTTTTCAGCAATCGCTCGCGCGCGCCGTAGAGCGCGGAAAGAACCCGGGACCCGCCGCCCCTTTCCAGGACGGTGAGCCTCGAGATCCGGCTCACGCCGCCGACGGCGGCGATTCCCCGGACGGCCAGGTACGCCTCGTAATCGAACGACCCCGGATTCCCGAATCCCTTGGGGTGGTGCAGGCGCACATTGTCCACGCGCACGCGGTCGCCGTATCGGACCGCGAGTCCCCGGCTGTAGAAGGTGAGGCGGGCCCGGCTGCGGATCGGTATCGCGCCGCCGGGCGTTTCAATCTTCTCCATCCGTAGAAAAATCCGCTCGGAGCGCCGGCCGCGTTCAATCGGCCTGTCCACCCGGCCGTACAACGTCCCCCGCCTGGACCTCAGGTTCTCCGGCAAAAGCTCGAGCTTCGTTTCCCATTGCGTCTGGAGCGGGTGCAGACAAAGCCCCGCTGCAAAGGCGGCCGCGCCCGTCCAGGCGGCCCGCCGGAGCTTGGGATCGCGAAACAGGCAGAGAAGGGACGCGCCGGCCAAGGCGCACCACGCGACCGTCAAAGACAGGGGGGTCCGGGGGGACATGACCAAAATCCCCGTCGCCAGGCCGATGGCCGCATGGAAGAGAGGAGCGATCATTTCTTTGGTCAATTTTACGCTAAGGTGATGTCTTATATCATTCCGGCGCTGTTCAAACAACGGGTTTGTTCATCCCCCTTGGGCGCACCGTTGCGGCGGAGAGGCCGGTCGCGGACGGATCGGGTTGCCTGCCTTGTTCGGCCCATATAAGATTGCTCTTTCGGATGGATGTTCGGCCCGGGCGCTTTTGAGGAAGGGATCCGATGGGAGTTAGTTACGGCGGGAGGGTCCTTGGCCTGCTCTTTCTGGCCTGGGTCGGCGTCCTGGGGGGCTGCGGGAGAGCTCCCGGCGCGCTCCGTCCGGACCTGGTGGCTTCGTTGCTCCCGAAGAGGCCGCGGGCCGACGCCCTGATTTCCCTGAGACGGTATCTGCCCAGGGCGGTGACTTGTCCGGCCACGATCGAGTTGACCGAGAACGGGGCCTCGTGGGTGGATATCCATTCCTGCCATCCGGTGGACCTCAGACGCGGGTTGCGGTTCAAGGATGTCCAGGCGGCGCGCCTCATCCTCCAGAAGGTGAGTCTGGGGTTCGATCAGCGCTGGGTCGAGGTGCTTCACAACCGGGCCTGGGTCCCTATCGGCCGGGGGGTGGGCGGCCTCCGCGGGAATCAGGGGGTTCGGATCCTGGAAGGGGTCAAGTCGGCCCTCGAGCGTCTCGGCCCGGGACGCAAGACGCCCCACCGATGGAAGGTGCGGGCCAGGCCATATTTGTTCTAGGAGAACCATTTCAAAGGGCCGTTCACGCGCCGGCGCGCGAGGCCGGCGTTTCACGGCCGATCACGCGGAGCGGAGACGGGAGGCCGCGCAAGCGCGCTTTCCGCCCGCCCCCAGGCGAAAGGGATTTTCTTTAGATGACGCAAGAGATTCCCGCCCGGTCGCACTACTGCGGAGACCTCAGGGCGGACGACGTGAGCGCTTCGGTGGTGGTGAAGGGCTGGGTCCAGACCGCCCGGGACCACGGCGGATTGATCTTCATCGACCTGCGCGACCGGTCGGGTATCGTCCAGATCGCCGTGGACCCGGAGCGCTCCGCGGAGGCCCACGGCCTGGCGGAGACCGTCCGAAGCGAGTTCGTCCTCGCCGTCCGGGGGGAGGTGGCCGGGAGGCCGGAAGAGAGTCTCAACCCGAAGATGCCGACGGGGGAAGTTGAAATTCTGGCCGCCGATCTGTGGGTCTTCAACGAGGCCAAGACGCCGCCGTTTTCCATCGAGGACGCCGCCGAGGTTTCCGACGCCGTCCGGATGAAATATCGGTATCTGGATCTCCGGCGCCCGGCCATGCAGAAGAACCTGGTCCTGCGCCACCGGGCCAACCAGTGCATCCGGCGCTTCTTCGACCGCGAAGGCTTCATCGAGCTCGAGACTCCCGTCCTGACGAAAAGCACGCCCGAGGGCGCCCGGGACTACCTGGTCCCCAGCCGGGTGAACCGGGGGCGGTTCTACGCCTTGCCGCAGTCTCCGCAGATCTTCAAGCAGCTCTTCATGGTCGCCGGGTTCGACCGGTACGTCCAGATCGTCCGGTGCTTTCGCGACGAGGACCTCCGCGCGGACCGGCAACCGGAATTCACGCAGGTGGACGTAGAGATGTCGTTCATCGACCGCGAGGACGTGTACGCCGTCAACGAGCGGCTCATGACGGACCTGTTTGGGGAATGCGCCGGCGTCGAGGTGGGCGCCCCGTTCCACCGTCTTTCCTACTCGGAGACGATGGGGCGGTACGGCTCGGACAAGCCCGACCTCCGGTTCGGCCTCGAGCTCCGCGACGTGACGGAGATTGTCAAGGACACCGAGTTCGGCGTGTTCCGCAAAGTCCTGGAATCGGGCGGAATGATCAAGGGATTCGCCGCGCCGGGCATGGCTTCGGCTTCCCGGAAGGACCTGGACGACCTGACCGCCTTCGCCGTCGAGCAGGGCGCGGGGGGGCTGGCCTGGATGAAGTGCGCGGAGGGCGGCCTGGCGTCGCCCAT
>JASLXW010000109.1 GCA_030740135.1 Nitrospinota bacterium | reverse complement strand
ACTCGAAACGTTGATCGTGTACATCGAATAGCCGCGGGCGAGGACGACCCCGTAGGTCAGGTTCATTTGCCAGATGGACCCTGCAACGGAACAAAGAAGCGCCCCGACCCCCAGAACGGCCGTCCCGGTCACGATCACCCCCCGCGGGCCGAATCGGTCGAGAATCCTCCCCATGATCATCATCATGAGGAAGTAGACGAATTGGGAGCTCGAGACGATCAGGGAAACGGACGTGCGCGTGGCCTGAAACTCGGCCTCGATGGGTTTGACGAAGATGCCGAACATGTGCCAGATCCCGCCGGCGAAGGCGACGGTGACAAAGACAATCGCCACCGCCGTCCATGCCCGGCGGCCGGACGCGGCATCTCCGGTTTCAAGTGTCAAATCGGATCACTCCCCCGGTCTCTTCGCAAACCAGCCTTGCATCGTGCGTGCGCGCCCTTTCCACGTCAACCGGAATTTCCGAAATTCTCGGGCCAGAAATCGGGCCGATGTTCTCCGCATACAACCCGTTGACCGGCATACGGATTGCGACAAACCCGATACAGCGACCACCCCCCGCGGCGGCCTATGCCGTTCGGGCGATGAAGGTCGATCGCGGCCGGCGCATTCAAATCGGGTCCGCGTTCAGACCCTCTTCAGCGGCAGGGATGGAGGCGCCCACCCACCCATTGGAACCGGTCCCGGCGGGACCGATGAGGAGAAAGACGGTCATGGACCTGAACGTTCAACTGCTTCGAGACACCTTCTCGGCAATCACGCCCATGTCCGACGATCTGGCCAAGACGTTTTACGAGATCCTCTTCGAGCGATATCCCGGCGTCCGGCCGGATTCGCCCGACGCCCCAGGCGGCATGAATCAATTTCGGCGAGCTGTTTCACCTCCTCAATCCGATTTGCCCGCTCCTCCGCCCTCCGATTGAATTCCAGCGCGCCGCTGTGTCAAGATACCGGGCTGAATCCGGAGGGAGACGCTCCGAGGTCCGGTAACGGCGCTCCGGCCCGCCCCTCAAACGCCGGCTGGAGCCCACGCTCGGGTAGTGATTACCTCAGTTCCGAGAAATAGAGGATCCGCCCGGACAAAAGCCCAACCCAAACACTGAAAGCGCAGCCGGCGTGATCCCGCCCGAATTATCCATCGTCATTCCCGCCTTCAACGAAGAGCGCGTGCTCCGCAAATGCCTGGAGGCGGTGGAGGGCTATGTCCGGGCGAAGCAAATCACGTACGAAATCCTCGTCGTGGATGACGGGAGCACGGACCGGACCCGCGAGATTGCCCGGGGGTATTCCGACCAAAACGACCGCGTCCGCCTGCTGACCAACGATCAGAACCGTGGAAAGGGGTTCGCCGTCCGGCAGGGAATGCTCGCCGCCGGGGGAAAGCGGATTCTGTTTATGGACGCCGACCTTTCCACGGCGCCCGAAGAGTTCGATCAAATGAATGACTGGTTCGACCGGGGTTACGCGATCGTGATTGGCACCCGCAGGTCCAAGGGCGCCACCATCGAGCGGCATCAATCCCGGGTTCGGGAATCCATGGGAAAGGTCTTCACCGCGCTCTCGCGGGGCGTTCTGAGGGCTTCGGTGAGCGATTTCACCTGCGGTTTCAAGGGCTTCAGCCGGGAGGCCGCCCGGACGGTCTTCTCCCGCCAGAGACTGAACGATTGGAGCTTCGACGCGGAGATCCTGCACATCGCACAGCGCCGCGGGATTTCCATCAAGGAAGTCCCCGTCCACTGGGCCAACGCGGGGGACTCGAAAGTCCGCATCGTCAAGGACACGTTTCAATCCTTTCTCGGCCTGTTGCGGATTGTTGTTCATTCACTTTCCGGCAAATACGACGGCTGACCCCCTGACGCGCACTTTCGAGCGCCCGCACGGCCACTCCCGAAAGATTTGCGCGGGGACGCCGCCCGGATCTAATATTTTCATCGTGCACGAAACGGATTGAATTTCTTGGGAGCGTTCGAAGCCGATGCGAATCCTGGCCGCCATCTGCCTCCTGTTCGCCGTTTTGGGGGCGTCCCATCCGGTCGCGCCCTTCGCTGAGGAGGCCCCGGCTTGCCGGTCCGCTTTGAGATGGGAGGCCGCGGCGCGCCGGCTCACGTCTGACGCAAAGCTCATCTCCCTCCTCGGAGAGGCGGCCGTCGAGTGCCCCGGAAACCTTCCAATCGCGAGCGTCCTCGGCAAAATCCTTCTCGAACGAAACCATCCCGAAGCGGCCGCCGGCGCGCTCCGGGCGGGACTTGCCCGCACACCGGGTCTCATCGAAGCCCTGCTCAGCGCCTCCGAAGCGGAAGCGGCCCTCAAGAACCATCGACGGGCCATCCACCTCCTTTCGGTCGCGCGCGCCATCGGCCCGGATCACCCGCGCGTCCGTGCGTTTTTTGAAGATCTGCGTAATTTTCTGCCGCTCTCGATCCGCAGGGAGGAAGGCGCCGATCCGATGCTGAGGGTGTTCTTCGAGGGCCGTCACGCAAAGGAGCGGCTGCGCAAAAACCCCCTGGATAAGGAAGCCCAAAGGAGGCTCGCCGCATACCTGCTGGCCCAGGCGCGCGCCCTGGTCGAAACGGGAGAAACCGAACAGGCCGAGGAACTGCTCGGCCGGGTGCTCCGCCGGACCCCCCGCTATCGCCCCGCGCGGGAAGCCATGGTCGAGCGGATCATCGAAGGGGGGAACTACCATTTCCGTGGAGAGAATTACGTGGAAGCGCTCAAGCGGTACCGGGAAGCGGCCCGCATGCTCTCCGACAGCGTGGCCGCCCAGATCCGAATCGCGGAGGCACTCCAGCAAATCCCCGGAAAGCGGGAGGAATCGCGGAAAGCCTATCTGAAAGCGCGCGCGCTGATGCGGTCGTCCGCAGATCGGGCCTCGGAGGAGGATCGGGCCGAATACACCCTCGCCATCGCCCAAGGGCTGACGTACGTCGACCCCAATCATCCCCTCTACCGCAGGCGCGCCGCCCGGCAGGAAGTGGCCCGGGCCGAGCGGGTCACCAAACAAGGCCGTCTGAAGGAGGCCGTGCAAGCCTATCTGAAGGCCCTGGAATGGACACCCGACGACGGGGGCATCCATTCCTCCCTGGCCGATACGCTCCGGTACGTCGCGGACGGATGGCGGCCGGCCATCCGCCACTACGGCCTGGCCGCTCACCACCTCAAGTCGAATCCCCCGGACGGCGTAGACGCCGAAAAGCTCAAGGCGCTCATCCGCCACGCCGAACGAGAGGGGGCCCGACTGGAGAAAAGCCATACGGGGACGCTCGCCTACATCCGCGCCAAGTTTTTTCTGATCCTTCAGGAGCGCCGCTTGGAGGCCATCTTCTTTCTCATCGTGTTCGGCTTCGTCCTGGTCTTACTGTGGCGCTCGAAGACCTCTGAAGCGGAGGATTGACCCCGACGGCGAAACCGCCCCGGCGGCGGAAACGGCCGGACTTCTCTCCATGATATAATCGGCCCCGGTCATCTTCTTCCCGCCGATCCCCGGAGGCAGGAGCAATGCAGGGAATGAAAACCCGCAGCCATCTCCCCCGCTTGAGCGCCCACGAGCTGTTCAAAGGGAAGCTGTCCCCGGACGATCCCCGCTCGGGCAGATATTTCTCCATGTACTCCAGTGTTTTGGGCGGAATCGTGACGGACGCGAGACTCATGACCATTCCTCTCGAGGACCACATGGTCCACCGGGGGGACGGGGTTTTTGAGACCATGGAGATCCATCGGGGAAAGGTCTATCAGATGGCCGCCCATATGGACCGTCTGGGTCGGTCGGCCGAAATTGCGGCGATCGAGTTTCCCATGCCGGAAAACGAAATCCGGGACATCCTCCTCGAAACCGCCGCGGCGGGAGAGGCGAGAGAGGCGATCTGCCGGATCTTCATCTCCCGTGGAACGGGCGGTTTTTCCGTGGACCCGCGGGAATGCGACCAGAGTCACCTCTATGTGATGATCACCGCCCCGGAAGGTCCGACGCCTTCGCACCAACTGCGCGGCATGAGAGTCATCACCACCGAAATCCCCGCCCGCGCGGAAGGCATGGCCCAATTGAAATGCTGCAACTACATGCCCAACGCCCTCATGGAGCGGGAGGCCCATCTGGCCGGGGTGGACAGCGCCATCGCCCTGGACGCGAACCGATTCCTGGCCGAAGGCTCCAACAAGAACGTCGCCATCGTCACCCCGACCGGGGAGCTCAAAACGCCCACCTTCCGACACGCCCTTCAAGGAACCACGCTCCGGCGCGTGATGGGGCTCGCCGAGGGTTTGGTCGAGGAAGGGTTGTTGAGCGGGCTGAAGCAGGCCGACATCTCCCGGGCGGAAGCCTACGGGGCATCGGAAATCATGTTTGTGGCAACAACCCTCAAGGCGCTGCCGATCATAGAATTCGACGGACATCCAATCGGCGGGGGGGAGCCCGGACCCGTCGTCCGGCGCTTGCGGGAGGCGCTGGAACAGGACATGCGAGAAAACGAATCCCTCCTCACACCGATCCCTTACCAAGACTGAGCCATTGAATCCCATTCGATACGCGGGCCCCACATGGATTGAAAGGTCCCGGGCCATCTCCAAGACCGGACGTCGATTGAAGCGGTGGGGAATCGCCGCCGGCGTCCTGCTCGTGCTGCTGGTCGCCGCCTTTCCCGCGTATTTGCTCGTCACGGGCGGGGGAAGCCTGAAGCGGGCCTACCAACACGTGACCTACGAAGTCATGGCGAACAGGGCGTCCCCCGGCCGAGCGTCCGAGGTGAAAACCGTGTCGGACCTGACGGCCTTTCTCCACTGGCGGATGAACGTAACGGCCGACACGTCTCCGCGGGATCGGCCCTTCCTGGACGTGGCCGTGGATGGGACGGCGTACTGCAATCAGATTGCCGTCGGCCTGGCCCACCTCCTCGCGAAAAAGGGGATTCAAGGCCGGCTGGCGATGCTGCGGAACAAACAGGGCGTCTCCCCCCATTCCGTGACCGAAGTCCTTCTGGACGGCCGCTGGGTCCTGGTCGACCCCCTCAACGGCATTTTCCCCGGGGCCGACCGGGGCGGCGTCACCCTACGCGAGCTCGGCGCGGACTTCTCGACCATCGAGAATTTGCCCGTTGTGGGGGGGGAACACAGGCTCTCCGCGGTGGCAAGCGACGGCAACCGCCGGGACGATTTCGTCGAGTGGTACCGGTCGTTCGTCGTCAGCCCGATCGGCCCCGACCGTCCGGGCATCAGCTTCGTACGGGGTCAGCGGCGAAAACACCGCCGGGTGATTCGGCTGACGCGCTTGTATTATCAGGTGTTCGGCAGGGCCTTCTCCTCCTTTGTGCAGGACATCCGCTTCGTCTGGAACCGCTCCTGGTTGCCCGGGAGAAATCTCCCCCGAAAGAAACTGGCGCGGGCCCGGCATTACGCGCTTCACGCCCGCTGGCACAAGGCGCTTCCCCTCTATCGCGAGGTCCTCGCCTCGGCTGCGGGCCCGGTCCGCGAGGACGCCCTGTTCTTCTCGGGCATGGCCCTGCTGGAAGCGGAACAGCCGCGGCCGGCGCTGAACACCCTCAACACCTTGGTGAGCGAATTTCCCGAGGGTCGCTGGAAGGAAACCGTTCACTTCTATCGTGGAGAGGCCCTCCGGGCGCTGGGCCTTCTCGGGAAAGCCGAGGAGGCTTACCGCCTGACGCCCAGGAACCTGCTGACGCCCGCCCGGCGCCGGTTGACTTCCCTCAACGTCGCCGCGAAGCCCCGCTGACGCGGGACGCCCGGGCTTGGCCCGCTCAGGCGGGGAAATCGCCTGAAGAGAACGATGAAACCCTCTTGTTTGCGGGGGCGGGGAAAGCGACGCGCCACGCCCCCCCTCGCCTGAACCCTCTGAAAGGAGATTCCCGATGTCCGAAAAATGCAATCAGCCCCAGGTCATTGTACGCTCCGCCGGCCGGGGGATGCAGATGCAGATGTTCACGACGACGGGCAAGCACGCCTACATCCTCGATGAGCCCGAAGTCCGGGGCGGAGACGATTTGGGCGCGTCGCCGTACGAGTTCTTCATCGCCGGATACGGCGGCTGAAGCCTCCTCACGCTACTGGGAGTAGCGAAGGCCCGCGGCATCCGGCTGGACGACGTCGAGATACACCTCAGCTTCAAGCGAAGCCTCACGCCGAAGTTTCACAAGGATTACCACGGTGATCCCGGGCGGCGAAAAAACATGATCGCCCGGCTCGTGTCGGACGTCTACATCAAAGGGGATGTGACTGAAGAGCAGAAGGCGATGCTCCTGGACGAGTTGGAGAACTGTCCGCTTCACAACACGCTGATGAGGCCGCCGGAGCTCATCGAGAACCTCCACATCGTCCCGCCGGACGGGGAAATGCCCCGATACGAATGACCCGGGGCCGGGCGATGAACACCCGCGCCCCGGCGCTTGTCGATTCCGGAGGGCGCCAACTGAAGGGGGATGCGCCCCTTCGGGGGCTTCGGCTCAATCCTCAACCGGATGGAGGAGGACCTTCACCTCCTCCGCCGCTTCGAGCCTCTCGAACGACGTTTTCCACTCGGTGATCGGGACCCGGCTGGAGACGATGGCGCGCGGGTCCACCTTGCCCTGGCCGAGGAGGTCCAGCGCGCGCTCCCAGTCCCACCAGTTGTGGGAGAACATCCCCGTCACCTGAACCTCTTTGTAGGCGATTTGCTCCCAGTCGATTTCAAACGGCCTGCCCATCAGGCCGACCTGGGTGAACTTCCCCGCCTTCCGAACCAGGTCCAACAGCAACCCGGCCGCCGGCGGCGCGCCCGCCGACTCGAAGACGACGTCCGCCCCGAATCCGCCGGTAAGCTCGCGGACGAAAGAGACGGCGTCCTCCTCGTCGAGATTCATGACCCCCGCCAACCCCAGGTTTCTGGCGACCTTCAACCGGGCGGCGTCGCGGCTTGTCCCCAGCAGAATGACGCACCCCCCTTCGGCCTTCGCGACCTGCGCCACCATCAGGCCGATGGGGCCGGGCCCCGTCACGACGACAACGTCTCCCGCCTGGACGCGGGTCAGGTGGATAACGCCGTGGACGGCGCAGGCCAAGGGCTCGGTCAGCGCGCCCGCGATGAAATCCACATTGTCTGGGAGTCGGTGGAGGAGGGCCTGCCGCGCGATGACAAAATTGGTGAAGGCGCCGTCCACGCCGTAGCCGAAGCCAAGGCGGTCGTTGCAGAGGTTGTAATCTCCGCGCCGGCAGAACCGGCACCGGCCGCACGTCCGGGCGGCCGTTTCGCACGTCACGCGGTCCCCGGGAGCGTAGGCCGTCACGCCCCGTCCGACTTCGGCGACCTCGCCGCAGAACTCGTGCCCCATCACTACGGGCGGGTTGGACATGAAATGGTCGTGGTAGATGTGGAGATCCGTTCCGCAGATTCCGGCGTTCCGGACGGCGATTTTGACCTCACCCGGCCCGGGCGAACGCTCGGCGACTTCCCGGACCTCGACGTTGCCCTTCCCCCGCGCTGTCTTCACGACTCCGAGCATCGAAATCCCTCCCATCGGCATTTCCGCGCCGATTTACCACGATGAAAGAAGGCCTGCCTTGATTCTTTTTGAGAAACGCCCCCCTCCCGCTTCGCGCGGAGTAATTTGTTTTGTATCTGTCTTTTTACTTTCCCGATTACCTGAAAACGCTTATACTGCCTAATCATCCATTAAATGGGGGGAGATGGAACTCACCGGTGGCATGTGACCGGACCACCCCAAATATACCGAATGCGAGTTGGTTTCGGCAATCTCGTCAAGATGGACCGGAGGGTGTTCACTCAACCCTCCCACGCGCCGATACCAATAAGGTGAAGCGGCCGGATCAGCGCCGGACGGGTCATTCCGCGAACCGCGCCTGAGGAAAATCAGGATTGTCCGAGAAGAGAGACACCTTCAGGTATGAGCTTCTGAACGGCGACAAGATGGTCGCGGTCGGGAACCACCACAGCCCCCACCGCGTCGCCCGGGATTACTCAACGGACGGGCTGGAAGTCTCCGACGTGCGCATCATCGGGCCCGCCATCAGCCGGGAAGCCGCTGAGATTTGGGTGGAACAACGCCTCGATGAATACCGCCGCGAGAACAATGGAAAGAACCCCCGATACAATCCGCCGGAAATACAACTCGATCTGCTGACAGAATCCGCTTAACGCGTTATTCTCAAGATCCTTTCGAATCGACGGCCGGGCCGATTCTTCCCTTACAAATCTTGTCGCTTGCTCGGCCTTCTGCCTCCCCCGGTCCATCCGGCTTCCAGCCCCCCGACCCTACAACGAATCATGGACAAGATTGGCCCCTTGCTCGGATGAGTGAGCGGCCGGCGCCGAAGACCAGGGCCGCAGATCCCGCACCGAGCCGATTCCTTCCTCATCCATTTTCCGCACAAGCCCCCGCGATATCCGGGCCGGCGCCGACGGACCCAGGTAGACGAAAGACGTCAGGATGTCCACGATTCCGGCGCCCGCCTCCAGGAGACGGAAGGCCCCCTCTTCGTCGAAAACGCCCCCGGCCGTCTTGATGATAAGGCGTTCGTCAATCCGGCTTCGAAGGTCCCGGACAATTCGGAGGGTGTTGTCGAACACGGAGAGGCCGGTCAGGTTTCCCCTTCCCACCGCGAGACGAGGGTTGTCATGCATCATCCCCCCGCCCATGCTGACGCCGTCCTGGCCGCACCTCGCCGCGATGTCCGCCATCGCCAGCGCCCTCCGCCAATTCTCCTCCGACATGCGCAGGGGCAGCTTCAGAAAAAGGGGCTTTCGGCGCTCGGCCGAAACCTCCTCCATGAGGCGGGCGGTGAGATCCAGTTCGTTCAAATCAGGCCGCTCCTTCTGGTTGGGACAAATCCAGTCGATCTCCGCCGCATCCACCAAGGGCTCCACGGCCCTGTGGCTCGTCAGGATCTCCTCGACCGAGAACCCGCCAATGTTGGCGATGACCGGAGGCCCGCCGGCCCGGTGGGACTCGCGGCGCCGGGAGAGGCTGCGAACGGCGTGCTCGAGCCCCTTGGACGGCAACCCCAGGCTGTTGACCAATCCCATCTCCCGGGGCCGTCGCAGCAACCTGGGCCCGGGATTCCCGGCCCGGGGCTTCGGCATAATGGTTCCCACGGTCACAACGCCGAATCCAAGGCGGGGAACTCCGGGAAGGGTTTCCACGTCCTTGTCGAATCCGGCGCTCAGGCCGATGGGGGTTTGCAGGCGCAACCCCGCCACTTCGGTTTCCAGGCGTGCATCCCGGACCTGAAAGCGTTCGGACAGGGCTTGCCAAGGTTGTTTTCCGGCAAGGACCCACCTGCCCAATTTGTGAGCCGGCTCCGGCGGAAGAAGAAACAGCAAAGGACGAATGCAAGACTCATAAACGGCCATATTAAACCTCCCTTCCCGAAGGCCGGCGATACCGAGTTGTCGTATCCCAGGGGTTCTTGGATACAACTGGAAATAGACAACATTGACAATGTAACGCTGCCTGCAACGAAAAGGGAGAAAACCGCTAAAAACCGAACAACCAAGCCCCATCCACCAACTCGATCTTTGCTTGTCTCCGGTTCTTTCCGTATCCGTTCGATCCCATAAACGGGCACATGGACCGACGTGCCGTCCGCGGCGATGACGACCGTCCCGGAGCGGCGGGCCTCCTTCATTTCCGGGAGGGTCCAGAGCGCTTTCGCGATCAGGGCCTTGGATTCCTCAGGGGTGAGACTCGCCAGGGCCTTCACGGGGACTCCGGGAAAGGCCTGGGGGAATACGCGCGCGCGAAGCCGTCTCGCTCCATACCACTCGCCCCGACACCGGGTTGGCTAGAACGATGGGGCTCTTTTGAAATACGCCCTTTTACCTTGAGTGGAAGCGGATCTGAACCCTGAAGGGGCTCTCTTCTCTGATCCGGCGGATCATCTCAGATCTTCCAATTCTTGATCGATGATGTCCGTCAACTCCATCACGTCCGCCACCGCCCAATCTCCCATGTGTCCGATCCGGAACGTGTTTTCGCGCAATTTCCCATAGCCGCCCGCGATGAGGACCCCTTCATTTTCGAGACCCGAATAGAGGCCGGGCAGGTTGAAATTCGGGGGCACCTCGACGACCGTCACCGTGGGTGAGGCGCATCTTTCCACGACAAAGAGGGAGAGGCGGGATCCGGCCCATTCGCGAACATGCGCGGCCATCCGCCGGTGACG
>JASLXW010000108.1 GCA_030740135.1 Nitrospinota bacterium | reverse complement strand
AATGGATCGTTCCCCTCGAGGAGTTGATAGACGATCCGGCCGCGGAACGGGAAAGGGTGCGCAAGCAGCTCAAATCAATTCACAAGGACCTGGAGCGATTGGACAAGAATCTTTCCAACACCAAATTCCGCGAGCGGGCGCCCGCCGAAGTGGTGGCGGAAAACGAAGCGCGCCGGGAGACGTTGGCCGACCGCGCCGCACGACTGGAAGATCAGCTTTCCCGCTTCGAACGGATGGGAAACCCATGCTGAACGCTTCATGCGCTCGCCCCGCCCTCGGGCGAATCATCGACCGGAGCCGCCGCCCCGGAGGGGGAGGGGGGGGGGAGAAAACCGTCGGTTGCACAACAGAAAAAGATGAGCCAGAATTCACTTTTTGGATAACATGAACACCCATTGATCATAGGAGGTTTAATGTATCTCGATTGCTGGGGGCTCACCGAATTTCCCTTCTCAAACGTCCCGGACAACCGATATTTTTATAAGTCCCGGTCCCACCGGGAAGCCCTGACCCGGCTCACCTACCTCTGCACGTACCAACACGGTGCGGGAATCCTGGTCGGCCCGTTCGGGTCGGGCAAGACACTCCTGGGTTTCGTCCTGCTCAACTCCATCAACCAGGAAGACGCGTTTCGCAGCGCCTTCATTCGGAACCCCCGTGTCAACCCATTGGAATTGCTTCAACTGATCGCCGGCGAATTGGGCGCCCTGAGCGTGCCCCGCAATAAAGCGGAGGCCTTGAAATCCATCGAGACGTGCCTGCACAACAACATCCTGGACGGCCGTCACACGATCATCGTGATTGACGAGGCCCACTCCATGGAAAGCGAAGACATGTTCGAGGAGGTCCGCCTGCTGTTGAATTTTCAACTGGAGGACGCCCATCTGCTCACCCTGATCCTCATCGGACAGCCCGGCATCGACGTGAAGGTCGATCGGCATAAACCCCTTTCCCAGCACGTCAACCTCATCGTGAATCTCAGCGCGTTCTCTCTTTCCGAAACGGAGGGCTATATCCGGCACCGCCTTCAGGTGGCCGGCCGAAGCGATGAGACTTTCAACGCCGAAGCGATCGGCGCCCTCTTTCGGGTCTCCGGAGGCCTGCCCCGAAGAATCAATCACCTCTGTGACAGCTGCCTCCTCGAGAGTTTCCTGGCCGATGCCAAACAGGTCAACCGTGAGATCGTCTTGCAGGCGGCCTTCGTCAGCCGCGGCCAGGGCTCCTCTCCATGACCGGACTCTCCGAAGCCGTTCGCCGCCATCGAAGAAAGGGCCGCGAAGCCCCCATCCACTGTTTCACGTCCATTGACTCCACCAACGCCGAGGCGCATCGCCTGCTGGAAAACGGGTCCACGCCGGAAGGGACCGCCGTCCTCGCGGATGCGCAAACCGCCGGCAGGGGCCGCGGCGACCGGTCGTGGTTCTCGCCGCCGGGGGCGGGGCTGTATCTTTCCGTCATCTTTCACCCGAACGGCGCCGACGCCCCCCACTTTACGCTCGCGGCGGGCGTCGCCGCGGCCACCCCGCTGGAACAGGTCGCCGGGCGCGCGCCGACGCTCAAATGGCCCAATGACCTCGCCTACGACGGCCGGAAGGTCGGCGGGATCCTCACCGAGGCCCGGGCGGTCTCGGAACAAATCCAAACGGTGGTGGTCGGAATCGGCGTCAACCTCCTGCAGCGTCCCGAAGACTTCCCCGGCGGCCTCCGCCCCGCGGCCACATCGGTGGCCGCCGCTACGGGCCGGTGGGTCGGCAAGGCGGAGCTGGCGGCCCGAATTCTGGACGAGCTCGACGCCGGACACCGGCTTTTGGGCCGGGACGGATTCGCTCCGGTGGCCGAGGCCTGGAAACAGAGGTCTTCGACGCTGGGAAAACGGGTGCGCGTCATGCGGGGAGACGTCCCCGTGGAGGGCGTCGCGAAAGACCTGGCGGCGGACGGCTCGCTGGTGATCGAGACGCTCGCGGGATCGGTCCGGGTGCACGCCGGCGAGGTCAAGGAGATCGGACGGACAGAATGCTTCTTGTGATTGACGTGGGGAACACCCACACCGTCGCCGGGCTGTTCGAGGGGTCCCAACTGCTGGTCCACTGGCGGGTCACGACCCTCCCCGGCCGAACGGCGGACGAGTTCGGGGTCCTGCTGCGGGATCTGTTCGGGAACAGCGACAAGAAAATGGAGGCCGTGAGGGCGGTGACCTTCTCCTGTGTGGTCCCCCCCTTACTTCCCGTCCTCGAAGAGGTCTCGCTCCGCTTCTTCGGGATCCGGCCGCTCGTGGTCGGACCCGGCGTCAGGACAGGACTGTCGATCCAGGCCGACAACCCGAAAGAGGTCGGCGCGGACCGTATCGTGAACGCCGTGGCGGGGATTGCCCGGTATGGGAGCCCCCTGATTGTGGTGGACTTCGGAACGGCGACCACCTTCGACGCCATCTCCCGGGAGGGCCATTATGTGGGAGGCGCCATCGCGCCGGGGATCTTCATCTCCCTGGAGGCCCTTTTCTCGCACGCCGCGAAGCTTCCCCGCGTGGAGATCGCCCGGCCAGGACGCGCCATTGGCCGGGACACCATCTCCAGCATGCAGTCGGGAATCCTGTTCGGTTACGTCGGTCTGGTGAAGGAGCTGGTCCTCCGAATCGGACAGGAGCTTGGGGGATCCCCGCAGGTCATCGCGACCGGCGGGGCCGCCGAGCTGATCGCGCGGGAAACCGATCTCATCCACAAGGTGGACCCTTTTCTGACCCTGGACGGCTTACGGCTCATCCATGAGCAAAACAGAAATCCGGATGGACAATGACCAAATCACGGCCTAAAACGCAAACCTGGAGAGAATGTTCGGGGAAAATGGGGTTGTAGCCGGATTCTTGTTTCAGTAAAATTACAGAAGAATCCGCGTTTGTGGGTGCGGTCGAGCGCCGCTTAAAATTTTAGTTGTCAATCCAAAAAGACACAGACCCCGCATACAAGATGGGGGTACGGCATGCGGTTTCGGCGAAGCATCCTGAGTGCTGCCCTGATTTCCTGCCTCCTTGCCTGGCCCGCTCTGGCTCAGACGCCTGGTAGCGGCAAGCGCCTGTACACAAACTCCTGGGCGCTCGTGGTGGGGATCAACCGCTATCACTCTTCCAAGATCCCCCGATTGGAATACGCAGAGGCCGATGCCCGGGCCGTGGCAAAGAGCCTCGGGCGTCTCGGGTTCCCCAAAGGAAACATCCGCCTCCTCCTTAGGTCCAAAAGCGACTAGGGATGAGGTGATTCGCGTCCTGGAAGAAGACCTCAACTCGAAGATGGGCGAGAACGACCGGCTTTTTCTCTACTTCTCCGGGCATGGGAGCACAATCCAGGTACACAGGAAACAGGCAGGCTTCTTGTTGACCTATGATTCGGTCGTCTACGACTGGCCGACGCGCAAGAGGCCCTTCATGAAGCGGCCCCCGGCCCGAGCGCTGGACATGAGAACACTGATGGCCCGAGTGGAGCTGCTTGCTCCCCGCCACAAGATGATTTCGGTGGACGCCTGCTTCAGCGGGTACGCCGTCCGCTCGAAGGACATCAACGCGGTCGGAATCACACCCCGGCGGCTTGAGCGCTGGCTGAGTGAGCCCGTGATCCAGATCCTCACGGCGGGACGCGCCGGACAGAAGGCGATAGAGAAAGGCTCCTACGGCCACGGGGTGTTCACATGGCACCTGCTGAAGGGCCTCGCGGGGAATGCGGACGAGGCCGGAGGGGGACCAGACGGACTTCTACGCTTTGACGAGTTGGCTGCGTTTGTTCGCAACCGCGTCTCCGGTGAACCGGGCGTGGACCAAGACCCACAGGCGGGCCAGATCGGGGAGGGGCAATTTGTCTTTCGTTTGGGTGGAGAAAATGTGAAGGGGGAGGCCCGGAGGCTTGCCGAAGAAGAGCGCAGGCTCAAGGAGAGGATTGCTAGTGCCGACAAGCAACGTGAAGCGAAGGGACGACTTCGCCGTCAGAGGGAACGCATAGCAGCCTTCAATCGCCAAGCTGAGGAGGCGGAACGCCGTCTTCGAAAGGAACGTGAACGCCCGAAAGTCGCCGTCGGCCCGGGCACCCCTCAACAGATTGGCAGCGGCCTGGACGCGATGGTCAAGGTCCCGGCGGGTTGGTTCATCATGGGGAGCAACAGCGGGCAGAAGGACGAGAAACCCCGGCGGCGGGTTTACCTGGATGAGTTTTACATCGACAAGTACCCGGTGACAAACGCGGCCTATATGAAGTTCGTGCGTGCGACCAGCTCGAACCAGCCTGAATGGATGGAGTCGGGGAGCAAGTACAACGTTGAGACCGAGACGGATGACGATTACAAGAAGCTGGGCTCGTCCTTGAAGGCCCTGAATAATCCTGTCGTTGGAGTGAGATGGCGCAACGCGAATGCGTATTGCGGATGGGCGCGGAAGCGCTTGCCGACGGAGGCCGAATGGGAGAAAACCGCGCGCGGGGTGAATGGCCGGAAATACCCCTGGGGGGGCCAGTGGGACCCCACGAAGGTCATCTGGTCGAAGAACAGCGGTGGCAAGACACACCCGGTGGATCGGACGTACAACACCCACCGGAGTCCATACGGGGCGGTGGACATGTCGGGGAACGTGTGGGAGTGGGTGGGGGACTGGTTCAATGCGGATTATTACCGGAATGCCCCGGCTCGCAACCCGAAGGGTCCTGCTACGGGCACCAGGCGCGTGGTTCGCGGCGGCTCGTGGCTCTACAGCTTTCCAGCGGACTTCCGCGCGGCGAACCGGGCCAGGTTCCGACAGGATAACTGGTACATCTTCCTGGGATTTCGTTGCGCCAAGGCTCCTTGATTACCCTTTGTCCTTTCGCCCTTTTACCCTTTTGGGGGTCCAGGGAGTCAACCGACTCAAGGGCTTGCCCCCTGGCCCTTCTCAGCCCTCTTTCTCAAAGCCTCAACGCTCACCTCCCACTTCAACGCCTCCAGCCTTCGCAGGTAGCGCGCGCCCTCTTCCTCCCCCCGCCTCCCCAGTGCGTGCCGCGGGTCGGGGGGGGAGGATTCGCCGAGGCCCTGTTCCAGAAAGCCATATCACGCCCCCGGCTGGGCCGGAGGCCGGGAGATCGGCGCCGGACCGGATTCGGGAAGCCGTTCCCCATTCGCGGCGTCGCTTTGAACCTCGCGAACGGGGCGGAAGCTCTTTCGGTGAATGGGAGAGGGGCCGAGCCGCCTCAAAGCTTCCAGGTGGGCCGGGGTCGGATATCCCTTGTGGCGCGCGAACCCATATCCCGGGTGCAGGCGGTCGAACTCCTCCATCTGTCTGTCCCGACTGACTTTGGCGAGGATGGAGGCGGCCGCGATGGACACGCTTTGAGCGTCCCCATGAACCACCGGGGTCTGCTCGATGTGAAGGCCGGGGGGGAGGGGGACCGGATGCAGGCCGTCCACCAGAAGACAATCGGGCGCGGGCGTCAGGCGACGAACCGCCCCCGCCATGGCCCGCAGGGCGGCCTGGAGGATGTTGATTCGATCGATCACTTCCGCCGTTTCGGAAACGACGGCCCATCCCCGCGCCTCATCCACAATCAGCCGATACAGGGATTCGCGCGCTTCCGGCTTCAGCCGCTTGGAGTCGTCCAGGCCCGGCAGCGCGCAATCGGGGGGCAGGACCACCGCCGCCGCGACGACCGGTCCGGCGATCGGTCCCCGTCCGGCCTCGTCCACGCCGGCCACACTGGACCGGCCGGCGCCCCATTTCTCCTGTTCCCAACGCCAGCCGACGGCCACGGTCAGCGGCGCTTGCGTTCCGAGATTCGAGCGGCCTTTCCCCGGAGATCCCTGAGGTAGTAGAGCTTGGCGCGCCGCACCTTGCCTAATCGCACCACTTCGATCTTGTCGATCTGCGGAGAATGCAAAGGGAGTATCCGTTCCACGCCGACGCCGTAGGAGACCTTTCGCACGGTGAAGGTTTCCTTCGATCCTCCGCTCTTGCGGGCGATCACGACGCCCTCGAAGACCTGGATGCGCTCCTTGTCTCCTTCGGTGATTCGGGAGTGCACCCGCACCGTGTCCCCGGACCGGAAGTCCGGAATGTCCATTCTCATCTGGGATTTTTCCAGCTCATCAATCACGTTCATGACGGGTCAACCTCTCGTCCGATGAAACCCCACCGGGTTGTTTTTCCGCGCGCCCTGTACGCCATTCGGCAAGCCATTCGCGTTTCTCTTCATCCATCCCATCCTCACAGATGAGGTCGGGCCTTCTTTCGAGCGTCCTGAACAGCGCCTCCCGGGCCCGCCATTTTCGGATCTCCCCGTGATCGCCCGACAGGAGCACCGGCGGCGCCCGCCTCCCCTGGAACGTCTCCGGCCGGGTGTACTGGGGGAAATCCAGGAGGCCGGCGGCGAACGAATCCTCTTCGGCCGACTCCGCGCATCCCAGCACCCCCGGGATCATCCTCGCGACCGCGTCGATCACGACGAGGGCGGGCAACTCGCCGCCCGTCAGAACGTAATCGCCGATGGAGATCTCTTCATCAACATAGATCTCCCGGACGCGCTCATCCACTCCCTCGTAACGGCCGCAGAGCAAAATGACGCGATCCTCCCGCGCCAGGGCCCGCGCCCCCTCCTGCGTCCAGGGCCGTCCCTGGGGCGTCAGAAAAATCACCTTCGCCCGGGGATCGCCGTTGTGCAAGGTCTCGACCGCCCGCCCAATCGGCTCGGCCGTCACGACCATCCCGCCGCCGCCCCCGTAGGGGTAATCGTCCGTGGAGCGATGGGGGTCATCGGCGTGGTCTCTCAGGTCATGGACCTTGTGCAGGACGCCCTCGGCCAGGGGAGAATCGAACATTCGGGGGAAAATGGTGATGACCTCAAAGATCATCGCCCTCTCCTCCCGACACCCGAAGGCCCTCCGGGACGCTCACCCTCATTCGCCCTCCTTCCAGGTCCACCTCGCGGACAACCTCCCGGGTCATGGGCAAGAGAACCTCCTCGTCGCCCGCTTGAACGACGAGCAGCTCGTTTTCCCCGCCGGGTCCGGTCGCCAGCATCCCGGTCAACCGGCCCACCGGATTTCCGGCGTCGTCCACAACCGCCAGGCCGACCAGATCCTCCCACAGGTATTCACCCTCTTCCAGCGGAGGCAGGCGCCTTCGGTCCACGTGAATCTCGGCGTGAACCAGGGCCTCCGCGCGGTCCCGATCCGAGACCCCTTCGAGGCGAATCAGGACGCGGCGCCCGTGCGGACGCGAGGTCTCGACGCGCCCAGGCCGGGCCTCCCCCTCGGACCCCCGAAGCCAAAGCCGAGCCCCCGGCGCCAGCGCGTCGCCGCATTCCAGCCATGGCTCGACCGAAACCTCCCCCCGGATGCCGTGGGCCTTGACGATCCGGCCGAGGGCGATGGTCCGCGGCTCCACCCGCCCTATTCCAGGATCTTCAGGACGTACCGCTTGCCCTGGTGCGAGGAGACCACCGACAGGAGGGTGCGCATCGCCTTGGCCGTTCGACCCTCCCGGCCGATCACCTTGCCCAGGTCTCCCTCCGCCACCTTGAGCTCGAGCGTCGATCCCCCCCCCCGGTCCACTTCGTCCACACGGACTTGGGACGGCTGATCGACCAGCGCCCTGGCGATATCTTCAATGAGGCCTCTCACCGCCTCTCCCCTGAAAGGGCCGCCCGCTCTCAAACCTCGAACGGCGCTCTACGCCCCCCCGCCCGGCGCGGAATCGGACAAAGACTCCGCGTGATACACTCCCGCCTTCTTGAACAGGGTCCGGACCGTGTCCGAAGGCCGGGCGCCGCACGACAGCCAGTAACGCGCGCGCTCCGGGTCGATGGACACCGAGACCGGGTCCGTCCCCGGATCGTAGGTTCCGAGACTTTCGATAATCCTGCCGTCCCGCGGGGAGCGGGAATCGGCCACCACGACCCGGTAGAAGGGACGCTTCTTGGCGCCCATGCGCCAGAGCCGAATGCGAACCACCTGATTTCCTCCTCGAGTGTCTGAATCCGTTTATCGAGCTCGGCAAAGGGCGCGCTCGGCCTTTCCCCTCGCCCATCGGCGTCCGTCTATGAACTTCCGGGGAAACCGGGCAACCCCGGCAGGCCCGCCATCGCCCGCCGCCGCTTTCCGCCCCGCCCGCCCCGGGTCGTCATGCCCATCATTTTCTTCATCTGGGCGAACTGCTTGAGCAACTGGTTCAGGTCCTGGACGGTGGCGCCGCTGCCCGCCGCGATCCGGCGGCGGCGGCTTCCGTTGATGAGGGCGTGGTCTCTCCGCTCGGCCGGCGTCATCGAATCGATCATGGCCCCAATCTTGACCAGTTGATCCTCCCCGCCCTGAATCCCTTTCAGCTTGTTGACGCCCGGAATCATCTCGAGCAGCTCGTCCAGCGGACCCATTTTCCTCAACTGCAGGAGCTGGTCCCGAAAATCCTCCAGCGTGAAAGAAGCGGTCCGGGCCTTCTCGGCCAGGCCCGCGGCCTCCTCGGCCGACAGGGCGGACTCCGCCCGCTCGATCAGCGAGAGGACGTCCCCCATCCCGAGAATCCGGGAGGCCATCCGCTCCGGGTGAAAGGTCTCGACCGCTTCCAGCCGCTCACCGACGCCCAGAAACTTGATGGGGATCCCCACTTCCGCGCGAATCGACAGGGCGGCGCCCCCGCGCGCGTCCCCATCCATCTTCGTCAGAACCACTCCGGTGAGCTCGACCGCTTCATGGAAGGCCCTTGCCAGATCGACGGCCTGCTGCCCCGTCATGGCGTCCGCCACGAGAAGCCGTTCGTCCGGCCGGAGCGCCTCGCACATCCGTCCGAGCTCGCCCATCAGGTCTTCGTCAATTTGAAGCCGGCCGGCCGAATCCACGATCAGCACATCCGATCCCTCCGCCCGGGCGGCCTCCAACGCCGCATTCGCGGCGGATACGGGGTCCGCTATCCCCGCCGGATCGAACACCGGCGTCTCCAGCGACCGCCCCAACACGGTAAGCTGGTCGACGGCGGCGGGCCGACTCAAATCGCACGGCGCCAGATAGGGCCGCTTTCCTTCCCGTTTGAACCGGCCGGCCAGCTTCGCGGCCGTAGTGGTTTTTCCCGCCCCATGAAGACCCGTCAGGAGGATGACCGTCGGGGGCGCTTCCGCCTGGGCCAATGGCGCGGCCCGCTCGCCCATCAGGGACACCAGCTCCGCGTGGACAATCTTGACGACCTGCTGTCCCGGCGTCAGGCTCTTCATCACATCGGCGCCGACGGCCCTTTCACGAACCGCGGCGACGAATTGCTTCACGACCCTGAAGTGGACGTCCGCCTCCAGCAACGCGAGACGGACCTCCCGCAGGGCTTCGGTGACGTCGGATTCGCTTAGTTTTCCCCGCCCGCGAAGCCTCTTGAAGACCCCTTCCAGGCGGCGGCTTAAATTCTCGAACATGACCAACCCATCGTGGACAAAAAAACGCTCAAAGACGCGGGAACGTAAGGCGTTAACTTAGACCCGGAGGAACCTCCCCGTCAACGGGATTTCCCACCTCCCGCTCTCATGGGACGCCGTCCGCCCCGTCTTTATCCGGCCCATCAGGGGAGGCGGCGCGAATCCGGGCGATCGCCCCTCGATAATCCTCCTGACCGAAAACCGCCGTACCGGCCACCAGCATCCGCGCGCCGGCTTCAATGGCCGGACCGGCGGTGTCCGGATCCACCCCCCCGTCCACCTCGAGGATCGGCCGGACGGCCGCCGAATCCAGACGCTCGCTCACCCGCCGGATTTTCGGCAGGACGCTCCGGATAAAGCGCTGTCCCCCGAACCCCGGGTTCACGGTCATCAGGAGAACCAGGTCGGCGAGCGCAAGGACCTCGAAAACCGCTTCCGGCGGGGTGGCCGGGTTTATCGCGACCCCCGCGCGCATCGGCTCGCCCCGGGACGTCGTCATTTTGCGGATGGCCTCGATCGTCCGGTGAAGATGGGGACACGTCTCGGCGTGAACGGTCAGAACGTCCGCCCCGGCCTGAACAAAGGCGTCGAGGTGCCGCTCGGGCTCGACCATCATCAGGTGAACGTCCAGGAGGACGTCGCTCCGCTCCCCTGGCGCTTCGGACGGCTTCGACCGCCAACGGCCCCAGGGTCAGGTTCGGGACGAACCGCCCGTCCATGACATCGATGTGGAGCCAGTCCGCGCCCGCGTCGATCACCCGCCTCACCTCCTCCCCGAGGCGGGTGAAATCGCACGCCAGGAGAGAGGGCGCAACGCGAATCTTCTCTGGGGGTCCCGCCGGCACTATTGAAGCACCCTCTCTTCCGACAGCTTGCCGTCCAGG
>JASLXW010000107.1 GCA_030740135.1 Nitrospinota bacterium | reverse complement strand
AGGCCTTCCTACGAGTGCCGGATTGTCCTCTCGGCGGCCGGGCAATCTGGGCTGCGCCGGATACCCGAAAAGAGTCTTCCCCACCGGCCTCTACAAGGGAGCGGGCGGTTCCCTCTGAGGGCCGGTGTCTTCGCGCCTTCGGCGGAAGAGGCCTCGGACCTTCGGCCACAGGTAGATCAGGGTGACTGCCGTATAGATCAGGTAGAACGGCCTGCCCGGGACGGTGTATCGGCCTTCGGCATGGAAAGGTGCGTGCACCAGGGAGATATACACGACGGGGATCGCCAAGATCCAATGGTCCCGCCACCCCTTCCGTAAAACAACGAACCCCAAGATCCCTAAGACCAGGGTCGCCGATGTTCCGAGGGTCAGGAGGGGGTATAAGAGAGAGCTCCCACGGACCTGATACGCCTGGCGGTCACTGGTGGTTCCCACCACCATCCACAGGCGTGGAATCCGGAAGATCGACGCTTTAACGATTTTCCAGAAGTCCCTTTTTACATTGATCCACGCCAGCGTGAGATAGGCGCGATTTCTGCGATGCTCCAGGTCGACGGCCGGAAATCCGATCCCCTGAATACAAGGGACGGGTTTCTGGATCGCGTTAAGCGTCTTTAGCTCGAAGCCGCATTGCGCCTCCCTGACCCAGCCGGCCCCGGGGTGCTCGGGTCCGATCTTATAGACGGTTGCGGCGAACTTCATCTTCCCATCGATACCCCCTCTCTGGATCAGGCGGCGTAATGTAACGGAGCCCTCCTGCAAGGGCAATGGGAAATCGACCCCGTTGCTCAAATGGAGCCGGAGCATCTTGGGTCCGCCGGATTCTACGCTTGTCAATTTGACGGCCGGCGATAGACTCATCTCCTGGATTATGCCAGCGATGTCGCTTATGAAATACCGTTCGTTTTCCCGGGCGCCGAAATTGGAACCGGATTTCAAGAGGGTTCCATTGAGACTCACCAAGAGCCGGCCAACGGCGGCTATATCGTGAATGTCCGAAACCTGCATTTGGCCGAGTTCGTGTAATACATCAGGTACGATTCTGAAAGAGAAATTCCACTCCGTTTTGGCTGGATATCGCAAACGGCCGGTCCCGGTAACGGGGTGCCGCATCGTCACGAAATAGCTCACGTACGTGCCAAAAGGCTGGGGCGGAATCGTCGCCTGGAATCTGCCCGGCCCAACCCGGGACATGTCCACCGTTTTGGAGGGGTCAGACTCCCCTGTCCGGTAAAAGAGCCGAATGGGGGTGATGCGATCGGAATTTCTGGCACTCAGCTCGATGATCGAGGGGCGCTTCGGGTCGTCGTGGAGATACGGAATCCGGTTCTTCAAGACGAGATGTTGAAAATAGTAATCAGGATTCTTCCAGTGGTGGGTGGCGTACTTATCCACGCTCACCGTCCCGAGCCAGAACTGATAAGGCGCCTCGGTGCTGAGCGGGATGAATGACCCGCTCAGCCAATAGTTTCGGGCCACCCAGGGAAACCACACCAACAAGAATCCCAAGTGGAGGACCACGAAAGGCCGAAGAAGGCCCTGGCGGCGCCGGTTCGCCCACCATGCGCCGGCGAAGCAGAGGAGTGAGAGCAAGGCGAACACCGGCCGGACGAGCGCCGAATACGCCATGACAGCTCCCGTCAGAAAAACCAGCCACGGGCTGTTCTTATCCAGCGCCCGTTTAAAAAGCCAGATCGACAACGCCAGCAGGAAGGTCGAGAAGACTTCCGGCAAAATGGTGGGGATGTACATTGCGGTCAGGGGATAGACTGCGGCCAGCAGGGAGGCCAACGTGGCCACCTGTTCATTGATGCACCGGCGGGTCAGCAAAAAGATGAGGACCACGGTCAGGAGGTGGAAGACGATGTGGGTCGCGTAGACCGCCTTCGGCGCGTGGCCGACCAGGGCGTAAACGGCCGCCAGAAACAACGGGTAGCCGGGCGTTCGGAAGAAGTAGGGGCTGACAATCCCGTTGTCGGCGAACGTGAATCCCTCCCCGCGGGCCAGGTTCCACCCGAGGGCGTCGTAGGATTCAAAGTTGGGAGGAATCAAGAGGGGAGGGCGGACAAGCACGCCGATGCCCATAAGAAGGGCAAGCCCCAGCGCAAGCCAAAGAGCCCCCCCCCCCTTTCTGAAGATTTTCATCAGGTCCGGATTCGATTGCGGATTCGGCGAGAAAGGAAAGGCTCGGATTCGGGCCGGCACCCTGCCGCCCGGTGATCAATGCCTGATTGAATGATTCCCACCCGGAACGGATAATCTCTTTGAAGATTTTCCGGGTTTCCGGGAAACCCCAAGCCACAGATGACAGGCGGGATTATAGCACTGAAAGACCGCGATCTGAACGGCCGCTTCTTTGAAAAGAACATCAGGGAGGAGGGCAGGGCCCGATTGGCGGCTGCAATCCGGTGCGGGAGAAACGCTCAAGTGATCGGGACGGCGGGCCGAAAAGGAACAGATGAAGGGGGAATGAACCGGTTGTTTTGAGTTTCGGCTCACAGAGAGGTTGCCGGTCCGAAACCGGGAGGCGTCGCGAGGTCCTATCGCCGAACCTTTTCTACGCTCCGGCCATCTAAGACATTACAGGTTGCCGGAGAAATGAAGTGTCGGCGTTCAAGGGTGCGGGCATGGCCGAGGCGAGACGAAGATCACGTGCGGGCTTCCTTGCGGGATGGCTTCTCATCGTATGGGTCATGGCGACCGGCCTCAGCCCCGCCGAGCCGGCCCTGGTCCCTTCGGCGCCGGTGGAAGAGAAGCTCGTTTACGACATCAGTTTCCTCATCTTCAAGAACGCGGCGGTCGGGTCCCTGACGATGAAGTTTCTTCCGGACCGCGGCCTCTATGAAGGCGTCGTTGCGGCCCGGACGAAAGGGTTCATCGGGCTGGTGAGTCTTTTCCGGCAGGATCGGTACCGCTCCGTGATGAGACTCGACGGCGACGGCCGGCTCGTCCCGGTCGAATTCCACAAAGAAGTCGTGATGGGCGGGTTCAAAAGCGTCAGCTCGACCTTTCTGGATTACGATTCGGGCATGATGTGGTGGAGCTCCACCGAATCGAAGCGGGACGACACGGAGATGGAATTCAAGACCCACCGGATACCGCCCGGGACGGTATATGAGGACTTCATCTCGTCGTTTTTCAACCTCCGCCGCGGGGTTTGCGGCCCCATCAATCCGGGCAAGGTGATTCGGGTCTTCTCCATCCCCGCGCGGAGGTGGTTCAAAGAGCGCCAAAGGAAACCTCAGTTTTTTTCGGTCACCGTGGGAAGCCGGAAGACTGGAGCGGACGGCCTTTCGGGCCAGGACATCGCCATCACGGTCCCGAAAGAGCTGTTCGGCCAGAAGGTGGGCGCCGTCCGCTTCCGCGTCCGGGAGGACAACGTCCCCTCCCGGATCCTCGTGAAAAAGGCGATCGTCTTCGGCGACATGCGCGGGATGCTTCGCTCGCGGCGGACGGGCAGCGGCCGGATTGCCACGGGCGGGCCGCTGAAGAAATGACCGGCCCCGGCCGGCGCCTCGCCGTCGCATCCCAATCCCAGACCTGAAAAACCCATTTCAAAGGACCGTCCTTTCCGGCCTCTTCGTCCGCGCGCCTCGCGCTTGCGTGAGGGTCGAAACAGGCGGGTCCCGCTTGATCCCGCGATTGCCGGTGGGGGATAATCTCCAGAAAAGGAGGATGCCCCGCCATGCAAACAGACCCTTTCCGCCATCTCGCCGCCTGTATGGTCCCGTTTCTGGAAGATGAGAGGATCGACTTCGACGGACTCCGCTCTCAGATGGATTTCCTTCTCGAGACCGGCTTGATGACCGGGCTCGTGGTGAACGCCCACGCCGGCGAAGGGGACTCCCTCACGCGGGAGGAGCGGCTCGAAGTGATCGATCTGGCCGTCTCCGCCGCCCGGCCGGGCGGGTTCACGACGGTCGCGGCCATCTCGCCCTCGCCCGACACGACGGAGGCGGCCATCGACATGGCCCGCGAGGCCAAAGCGGCCGGGGCCGACGCCGTTATGCTCCTCGCGCCCCGCTGGTTCGGCTGGGGGGTCGGCCCGGAGGACGTGGTCCGCTATGTGTCCGCCGTAGCGGAAGGGGGAGCGATCCCCATGCTCTACTTCGTCGCGGGCGCTTACGCGGGCGTCCGGTACACGCCGGAGATCGTGGAGCGCCTGGCCCGGATTCCCGGGGTCATCGGCATCAAGGACACATCCTGGACGACCCAGGGGTTCGAGGCGAATCTGGGGGCCGTCCGGAGGGCGGATCGGGACGTCAAGGTCCTCTCCGGGAACGACACCATCCTGTTCTACAACTTCGTGGCCGGCGCGGACGGGACGCTCCTCGTTCTCCACACGCTGTTCCCCGAGATGATCGTCGAGATGTTCGAGGCGGTCCAGACCGGTGACATCAACCGGGCCAAGGTCGTCAACGACCGTCTGGTCCCCGCGGCGAACGCGCTGTTCGAGCCGCCCATGCTGAAGGCCATCCCCCGGTTGAAGGAGGCCCTGGTCTGGGCGGGACGGATGGAAAGCTCCCGGGTGCGGGCCCCCCTGCCGGAGCTCAGCCCGGAAGAAAGAGAGGCCCTGAGACGCGTCCTGGACGCGGCGGTCGTTCCGGTGGGGTAGAGGCGAAGACCTTGGGGGGACATTTTGAAAACTGTCCCCCCAAATCCCGGTGGGGCGGGCTTCCAGCCCGCCTTCGGAAGGCGGCCAGGATGGCCGCCCTACCTTTGCGAAACAGGGCGGCCCGCAAGGGTCGCGCTGTTTCGCGAGAAACTGGCCCTTGGCCGGATGCTGCGGCTGCCAAAGGCAGACGGGCATCCGGACAAAGACGAACGCCCCTCGCAGGGCACAGACAATCGCTCCAGCTCAACCAATACCCACCCCAAAAAGGCCAAGCCTAAGTCTTGGCCGCAAAAAGTTTTCCTGGGGGGTTCCCAACCCCTGGGAGGGGTCCGGGGGGGCGCCTTTCAAAAAGCGCCCCCCGGGAAGTTTTTCAGTAATCACCCGCGAGCAGCCGGCCGTAGCCGTCGATGGGGTCATTGACGCCCGCGAGGTTGAGGGCCTTCCACATCAGGCACGTATTCGTGCTGATCACCGGCTTACCCAGCTCATCTTCCAGGGGCTGGATCATCTCGATTGAGCGGATGTCCGTCGCCAGGAGAAGGATCGCTCCCGCGTCCGGGTGGTCGGCGCTTTTGATGAGGTCATAGACGCGGGAGGGCGGCGTCTTCCCCACTTGGGCCGGGTCGGGGATGGGGAGGTTCGCGTCCGACACGCAGGCGTAGCCATAGCGCGCGAAGAAGGGGGCGGCCCTCCCGTGTAGGGATTCGGGGTAAGGCGTCGCGACGGCGATTCGGCCCGCGCCGAGGGACTTGAGGGCGTCCAGCATCGCGAGCGCCCCGGTCGTGGCGGGGAGGCCGGACTGCTCCTCGATGCGCGCGACGCGCTTTTCGCCCCAGCCCTCCTCCATGACTAGGGCGACGCCCATGTCACAGAACGCCAGGGCTTGGACCTGCGCCGTCATCAGCTCCCGCATCGCCCGGTCGGATTCCGCTTCCATTCGCCGGAACGTCTCGTCGGTCACCTGTCCTTCGACGGGCAGGCGGGTCGCGTAGAACGCCGCGCCCTCCGGCGCCATCTTCCAAAGCTCCGGCTCGATGACGTTGTTGTTCGCCGGGACGATCAGGCCGACCTTCGCCCGGTGGCCGTATTCGCGATCTTCCCAGTCCACCTTGCCCATGATGTCATCCCGAGCCGAGTGAGGGATCTCGCCTTGGATCTTCCGGAGTCGCAATTTTGAATCGGTGCGTCTTATAGCGGCCCCGCTCCAACACGATAGGCAGCGAAACGCTGACCTGATTTCCTGATTGACCCATTCTCTACCTCTTTTGAGAAGGGATGAACCTGCCCGATGGCTCAGCGCCGATTTCGCCCTCCTCGGCGATCGTCCTCCCCCCCAAAATCGTCCGCACCGGCCAGCCCTTGAGGGCGATCCGGTCATAGGGCGTGACCTCGGCCTTGGTGTAGACGGGCCGCTCCTTGGGGGTGTGTTCCAGATTCGGGTCGGTGAGGACGAAGTCGGCGTCCGCGCCGATTTCAATCACGCCTTTCCGAGGGAGGCCGAAGCGCCTCGCGGGCTCGGTGCATAAAAGCTCGACGATCCGCGTCAGGTCGATCCGGGTCCGGTAGACGGCGTTCAGAAAGAGGGGCAGGGAGGTGCGGAGGCCCGGCAGTCCTCCGGGGGCCTTGAAGATGTCTTCGCGCCCGGCCTCCTTCTCGGCGGGGGCGTGGGGGGCGTGGTCGGTCCCCACCCAGCCCGCCGTCCCGTCCAGAAGCGCCGCCCACAGGGCCTCGACGTCCTCCCGGGTCCGAAGGGGCGGATACACGGCGGCGTAGGGACCCAGGCGAGCCAGGTCCGCGCGCGTCAGGAACAGGTGCTGCGGGTTGACCTCGACGCCGACGGGCATCCCCGACGCCTTGGCCATCCGGAGCAGGCCGACGCCCTCCTTCGTGCTGACCTGCCGGAAGACGACGGGCGTCCCGGCCTCCTGGGCGACGAGGAGCACCCTCAGGATCGCCGCCGCCTCGGTGACGTTGGGCCGGGAGTCGGCCTGGGCCTCCGGGTCTTTGCGGTCTCCGACGTTCTCCCGGAACAGGGCGGCCGCCGCGCCGTCCACGGCGTAGACGCAGGCCGGCAGGCCGCTCTCCTTCGCAGCGACGAGGGCCTCGCGGATGTGCTTGTCCTCGGTGAACACCGCCGGGCCGTCGGCCATGAGGATCTCCACGCAGACGGCCCCCTCGGCGGCCATCCCGGCGATCTTCCCGGCCTCGCCGGGAACGCACATCCCCGAGATCCCGAAGTCCACGTGGGATAGGCCCTCCCCCCGTTCGCGGACGAAGCGGAACGATGGGGCGTCCGTCACGGGGGGGGCTGTGTTGGGCTGGGCGATGACGTTCGTGACCCCTCCCGCGGCGGCCTCGGCCGTGCCGGACGAAAAATCCTCCTTATGGGTGTAGCCGGGGTCTCTCAGGTGAACGTGGACATCCACCAAACCGGGCAGGACGAGGAGTTCCGAGGCGTCGATCCGCTCGTGAGCGCGGAGCTTCCCCGGCGCCTCGAGGGCGGAGATCCGTCCGCCCCGGACGCCGATGTCGAGCTTTTCCGCGCCTTTGGGAGTGACAACAAGCCCGCCGGAAACGACGGTGTCATGGGTTGGCATCTTGACGTCCCGGATTTCTCACGAACGATTCGTTGCAAGGGGCGATAAGGTTGATGTCCGATTGCGGGTTCACCAATTCACGACTCGTACAACGTAATGCCCAGGGGCGTTGCATTGAACGCGTTGCAGGGGTTCCGCTCCTGCGGACAATTGGACATGCCGACCAGGACGTCCATCTCCGCCCGGAAGTCGATGTGGTCCCCGGGCTTCGAGATGGGCTCCCGGATCCCGAACGTGCCGTCGGGGTCGTAGATGACGTTCATGAAGATGTTGAGACAGCACGCCTCATCGATGTCTTTTCTGAGAATTCCATGGGGGGCGAGGGCCTGTGTCAGGTTGTCCGCGCAGTTGGGAAGGTTGTGCTCGCCGTAGCGGAAGAAGTTCGCCTGCTCCGTGCAAAAGGCCCCTCCGCAATAATTCATCTTCACCGTGTCTTCCAGGATGGTGAACATCGGCGTGCTTCGGTTCGTGTAGAGGGTGTGTCCCTCGGTCAGCTTCCAGGTTTCGTTGAAGCAGTCGCTCCAGAACATGGAGAGCTTCTCTTCGGGGTCCCGGCTGTTGAAGGCCACGAAGTCCATCACCTGCTGCCCTTCCACGTCCACCACCCGGAGGACTTGGCCCTTCTTCATCGTCAGGGCTCTGTGGCCCTTTGCGGGAATCACCTCGTCCAAGACCGTTGCGCCTCGTGCTTCCTCAGCCATGGGACCGACTCCTTTGTTTTTCATCGAAAAACCCTTTTTCCCCCGTCCGGAGACGGATGATCCCTACTCCGGCGGCGCCGGCCCCGCGCAGCGGAAGCCGATGAGGATGTGCTTCATGGCCGCCGGACGGCCGTGACGGGCCGCCGGGCGGGTGACCCCCGGGAAATCGTCCCAGGAGCCGCCTTTGACGACGTACAGCTTCTTGTCCCACTCGGCCGGGGTGGCGGTCCACTCGAACACCATCCCGGCCATGTCGAGGACGCCGTGCGGGCTCGCCCCCGAGGGATAGCGGCCGACCGGCGTCGTGTCGAACGGCCCGCCGTCGTAGCTGTTGAGGCGGTCCGGGTCGAACTCGTTCCCCCAGGGGAAGTACCGGCCGTCCTCCCCCCGCGCCGCCTTTTCCCATTCCGGCTCGGCGGTCAGGCGAAGCCGGCGGCCCTCCCGCCTCCCCCGCCACGCGCAGAAGGCCGCCGCGTCCGCGTGGGAGACCAGGACCACCGGATGGGCGGCTCGGCCCGGCGGGAACCGTCCCTCCCTCCAGACAAACCGCTTGGCGGCCGCAAACCTGTGGATGAGGCCGTAACCCTTCCACACCGCCCGGGTGACATGGGGCGCGGGCCGCCCGGCGGCGTTGACGAATACCTGGTAATCGTCGTTGGTCACGAGATACTTGTCGATTCGGTAGGCCGGGAGCTCCGGCGCCTTGCGCGTTTCTTTCTCGAACCACTTGTTCCGGCGCGCGACGGAGCTTTTGTGGAGGGTCTCGTCCAGCTTGTAGCCGTATTCCCGCTCCTCGGCAGCGCTGCCCATGATGAACTTCCCGGCGGGGATGGTCACCATCTCGGCGCGGCTGCCGCCGCCGGCGCGCGCCGGGATCGTCCCCAGCGAAAGGGCCGCGCAGGCCCCGGCGGTCAACACGCCCAAAAATACGCAAGAACGCGGAGATTTCCTCAAGATGCGTGAAAACGTCATGAGCGCCGTCGTCCTATTGCCGCAAGGGGTGCGCCCGGAAAAAGCGCGCCGGGGCGGTTTCTCCGAAAAGCCTGACATTCCCCGGTTCCGGCGGATCGGCCCGCGCGGGCCTTTCATGGCGGTTGATTTTACCACCCATCCGGGGGGGGGAGGGGGGGGGCCGGGATCGCCGTGATTCTCCGGCGTCGGGCGGGGCTTCGGGGCCGCCGGGTCCGGCGAAGCCGCAAGCCGGGGGCTCATTCGCCGATCCGGGCGGGAAAAGTCCTCACCGCAAGCGCCAAAGCGGGATGTCGAAGGTTAGGCGCGACCCGTCTTCCAGCCGGACTTCCAGCGTGGCGGACCTTCGCGGGTCCAGCTCATCCAGCGGGTATTCCCCTTCCAGCTCGCCTTCATACGCGATCACCCTGTCGCCGTCCTTGACGGGCCGGGCCGGACTTCGCTTCAACACGGGTGCGTAGAACCTCCGACCCCCTTGCAGCAGGACCATATCAATCCGTGTGACGGCGGTCTTCTTGACGTCCCTCCGTAAGAACGTGATGACCAAGGCGGGGCCCTTGATGATTCGCTCGACGGTCCGGGGATCCGGGCGCAGGGAGGCCCGCATGCGCTCCGCCGCGTGGAGGGCGAGCCGGCTCCAGCGGGTCGAGACGCGCGCCCGCTGGATCAGGTTTCCTTGCCGCAATGAGACTTCATAGAACCCGGCCAGGGTTTCCCGGGCGTCCGGGGCGTGGCTCCGGCCCCAATCGAGGGCGGCGCGAAGCGCGTCCGGATTCCGGACGGGACCGGTCTTGTGGCCGGCCGGACCCCACGGACTGCGCACACCCGTCCCCCCTCTTCCGCATCCGGCTAAAATCAGGGACGCGAGAATTAAGGCCGGAATCCACGGAAGAATGCGCCGCCGCAACCGAATCGCCCGTCCCATCCTGGGTCGTCCTTTGTGACGCGGGAGGTTAGAGAATCCGGGATTCCTCACTCCGCGTGATTGAAAATCCGGAGGCCCTCACCGCCCCCGAAGCCAATCCATCCGAGCCGCACCCCCCTACGCGAGTCCGGCGAATTTACCAGCGCCCGGATCACGTGTCAAAAGGAATCCACGGCTCGGGCCCATTCATCGCTGCCTTTTCAATCCGGTCCGGGAAGTGCGACTGTCCTTGACATTCCATCCCGGACACCCTAAAAACAAGTGGTTTCCCACTGAGAGATGAGGTGAACCGAATGCGTCCGACTCATTTTCCGTTCGACCACGGTTTTTTTGGAGGGTTTCGGTAGTCCGCCGGCCGCCGGACGGAAAACTTCCGGCCGCGGGCGGACGAACCGTCCCGCGGCCGATTGACCGGATAGTCCTGGAAGCCGCGGGCATCGTGCCGCGGCTTCTGTTCGGTTGAGGAGAAACTCCGATGA
>JASLXW010000106.1:5855-10388 GCA_030740135.1 Nitrospinota bacterium | reverse complement strand
TACACCACGATATCCGCATCCGAGCCGATTTGAAGCGCCCCTTTCCGGGGATAGAGGCCGAAGATCCGAGCGGGTTCCTCGGCCAAGACCTGCGCGAACCGAAGAAGAGACAGACGCCCCTCATCGACCCCGTAGGTGTACATCAACGGAACGAGCGTCTCGATCCCCGGGATTCCCGGCGGCACGTCCTCAAAGGTCGAAACGTCGTCGAACTTCTGCGCCCGGCTGTACGATCCGTGATCCGTCGCGGCCACCTGAAGATCCCCCGACGCGAGAGCCTCCCAGAGCCCCGCCTGGTTGTCCTTGCGCCGCAGGGGCGGGCTCATGACAAACAGGGGCGCGTCCTCTCCCAGGTAGCGGGATTCGTCCAGAATGAGATAGTGTGGGCACGTTTCACCCCAAATACGGACGCCCCCCCCCCCTCTCCGGGCTTCCCCGATGAGACGGGCGGCCTCGGCCGTCGAGACGTGCTTGATGTAGGTCTCACAGCCCGTCAACCGGGCGTAGCGAATCACCGATTCAACGGCGGCCACCTCCGAGATGGGCGGATGCGCCTCGCCATGATACCGGGGCTGAACCTTTCCCGCCCGAAGGAGGGCTTCCGAGGCCCGGACGATCTGCTCGTCCACTTCCGCGTGAATTCCCAGAAAGCCCCCGCCCTCCCCTCTCGCTTGCGAGGCGCCCACGATGGCCCGCATGATGTCCAGGATTGCGCCGTCGTCCGTCCGCCGTCCCTGCTTGCCGTACGCCATGTAAATCTTGAAGCTGCGGATCCCTTCCTCCAAGGCGCGGGGCGCCTCCGCGACGGCATCGGGCGTCGGGTCGACCAACGTGAGATGAAGGGTGTAGTCGATCCCGACCTTGGCGTTCGCCGCCTCTTTTCTCGCCCGAAGGGCTTCGAGCGGGCTACCCCCCTTTTGCTGGCGGGCGTAATCGATCAAGGTGGTCACCCCGCCGCATGCCGCCGCCCGGCTGCCGGTGTAAAAATCATCCCCGAGCTCCCCCCGGCCGAAGGAGACCTCGAGCTGGACGTGGGCGTCGATGGCGCCGGGGAACAAGAGACATCCCGAACAATCCAGGGTCTCACGGGGGTGTATGGTCTCGCCGACCTCCGGACGGCCGAGGTAGACGATCCGCTCTCCCCCGATCCCCAGATCGGCCCTCACCACGCCATCCGGCGTCACCACGGTCCCGTTTTTCAGGAGAAGTTCCATAGGCGGTTCCATGCCCTCGGGCGGACGGGCCGCGCACGGAGCGGGTGCATCGAATGTGTTCTCTGATGACGGAAACAGAGACTTCGGTTTAGTACATCAAGACATCATACGCATCCGGCCTACGATCTCGATAGAACAGCCAGTTGTTCCGGGTCGCCTCCACCTGGGCGAGGTCGATCTCGGTGACGAGCACTTCGTCTTCCTGATTGCCGGCCTGGGCGATGATATTTCCCCTGGGGTCGCACACCAGGCTCGTCCCGTAAAACTCCTCTTTCAGCTCGACCCCCACGCGGTTCACCGCCGCCACGAAATACTGGTTCGCGATGGCCATCCCCATCAGCTCCTTGACGAAGACCTCGCTTGCCGTGGGCCGCGGGCTGGCCACCGGGATTAGGAGGATCTCCGCCCCCGCAAGACCCAGGGCGCGCGCGCCTTCCGGGAAGTGACGATCGTAGCAAATCAGGACGCCGATCTTTCCAAAGGGGGTGTCGAACACCGGAAATCCCAGATTGCCCGGTTTGAAGTAATACTTTTCGATGTAATCGTCGCTGTGCGGGATATGCATCTTCCGGTATACGCCGATAAGCTCGCCGTCGGGGCCGAGGACGGCGGCCGAGTTGTAATACACCCCGGCCATCTCCCGCTCGTAGATGGGCGCCATGATGACCATGTTGTGTTCTCTGGCCTTGTCGGCCACCCGGTCAATGGTCGGCCCGGGAATGGTCTCCGCCATGGCGAAATACTTCTGGCTGTCCCGCGGGCGGTTGGGGAAATACGGGGTGTTGAACAACTCCTGCAAGGCCACGATGTTGGCACCCTTGCCGGCGGCCTCGTCGATCAGCCGCAACGCTTTCTCCATGTTGGGTTCCGGGTTATTTTCGTCCACACAGGACATTTGGATCAAACCCACCTTCACCATCTCGACAGACTCCTTCCTTTTTCTTCAACGCTGAAACCGGGCCCTCTCCGCGGGCCGGCGGTCGAAATCCAGACAGCCCTTTCCCTTCCGCTCCACCCCTATGCCCCCCCCCGGGTCAGGACGTTGCGGGTCGCTCCCAGGAATTCATCGATATCGGCTTCCCGCATGGGCGCCGAGAGGCAGCCCAATCCCCGGGAAGTCATAAAGACCCCGTTTAGAAGCCAGGCCATGAACATCTTCTTCAGGGCAGTCTTGTCTCCCCGCAGGTAGCCGGGATAGTCCCAGACTTCCTCTTCGGTGAAGTGGACGGAGAACACCGAACCCGCCCCGGTCACCCGCGCCGGAACGCCCATCTCACCGAACACCTCCCGCAGACCCGTTCGGAGCCTGTCGCCGAGGGCGTTCAGCCGGGGATAAAGATCGGGGGTCATCGCGTCCAGGCATGCCACGCCGGCCGCCAGGGGAAGGGGGCTGCCGCTGTGCGTCCCGGAGTGCCGGACCGCCGGGCCGCCGCCGGAAGGATCGAAGAGCGCCATCACGTCGTCCCGTCCGCCGAAAGCCCCGATGGGCAGGCCACCTCCGATCGACTTGCCCAGGGCGGTGAGGTCCGCCCCGACCCCGAAGAACTCCTGCGCCCCGCCGTGGGCCAAGCGCGACATCATGACCTCATCAAAGATGAGGAGGACATCGTTCTCCGTGCAGATGCGCCGGAGGTCCCGGTGAAAACTGTCGCGGGGCTCGATGGCGCCGCCGCCCGAGATGGGCTCGACGATGACCGCCGCCATCTCGTCCCGGTGAGCGCGAACGATTTCTTCGACCCCGCCCGGATCATTGAACGGCAGCGTCACGACATCGCGGACCACGCCTTCGGGAATGCCCGGCGACGAGGGAACGCTCTTGGGCCGGGAAGGGTCGCCCATTTCCTCGACGGCGGGAAAGATTGAGACCTCCATGTGCTCGCTGGAGCCGTGGAAGTGCCCCAGGAACTTGCCCACCTTGGATTTCCCCGTAAACGCCCTCGCCGCGCGGATGCAGTTCATATTGGCCTCGGTCCCCGTGGAGCAGAACCGGACCTTGTCCACCGTGGAAAACCGCGCGCAAAGACGCGAAGCCAGCGCCTCTTCGACTTCCATGGGGGCGCCGGCGGCCGTTCCATTCTCCAATTGCGCCCGGACGGCCTCGGCGACGGCGGGCGGATTGTGGCCGAGAAGCAGGGTCGTGTAGTTGTTGTTGAAATCGAGGCGGACGCCGCCGTCCACGTCCGTCAACCTGCAGCCATCGCCGCGATTCATGAACACGGGATAGGGATCGTAGTGGACCGTCGCGCGGGTGTTTCCTCCGGGCATGGAGGCGCGCGCCCGCTCCGCCAACGCCCAGGACTTGGGTGTGACCTTCTTATACTCGCGCAACAAAGCATCCAGGGAAAGGCGATCCAGTGCGCCCATCGACCTCATCATATTAACGTGCTCCGCAGATAAGGAACCCAGAAATATCTAACGCATTGTTTCTACATTAGAAAACGACCGCACACAAACGGACATGGCGCGGGCCACGCGTACATCCCACCCTCTGCGATCCACCTTCTCAATTTCCCGGATCGCCGAATCCGAGGGCCGGATTTTCGGCGGCGCGATAGTTCTCGAACTCATTGAGCGCCGTCAGGGCCGCCGGCATGCTGGCGTAGACCGACATCTGAAGGATGACTTCCCGAATTTCCTCGTCCGTGGCCCCATACCTCCGGCAGGCCTCGAAGTGGGCGCGAAGCTGCGGGAAGTACCCCCCAACCACCAAGCCGGCGACAGCGCAGAGCTCCCGCGTCTTGTGGTCGATTACGTCCCGGTCGTACAAGCCTCCATACACGAATTCCTGAAAAAGCTGGGAAAACTCCGGGTCGATCGCGTTCAGCCGGTCGAGAAGACGCTTTGTATATTCCTCGCCGTAGTTCTTCGCCCCCCGCGCCAGGGCCTTGGGGTTGTAGGGGGGCGGGGCGGATTCGCTCATGCGGTGTTCCTCCGGTGGATGTTGTCAGCTTAGCCAGAAATTTCCGAAACCTTTTGATCTGCCGTCGGACGCGACTCAGCGGACGTAGAGCCCTTGCCGCGCACTCACACCACGCTCGGGGCGGCCACACACCCGCTGACAGAAATGACGCGAAGACACGGGAGGCCACAAGCCGCGGTTGTCATCCCGGACAAAGGGCGCCCAATCACGTATGGATTCAGCGCTAACGCGCAAGCTCGCCATAGAACTCGGGGCGGCGGTCCCGGTAGAAGCCGTACACGTTGCGCAGCTCTTCAATCACGCCCGGGTCGATGTCCCCGTAAACGATTTCGTCTTCCTGGTCCCCCGCACAGGCGAGAACATCCGCGCGGGGGTTGACGATCATCGAGCTTCCAAAGT
>JASLXW010000106.1:2938-5823 GCA_030740135.1 Nitrospinota bacterium | reverse complement strand
GGTTCTGGTTGTTCACCCCCCGGTCGACCCCCACCTTGTTGAGCCCGCCGACGTAGTACACGTTCTGGTAGGCATAAGCCCGAAGCTCGATTTCCCAGAGGGGCCGGTAGTGCTTTCCGAACGAGGCGGTCGGGACGAGCAACAGGTCCGCGCCGCGCGTTCCGATAATCCGGGGACCCTCCGGGAAGTGGCGATCATTGCAGATCACCACGCCGAAACGAATCCCCCAAGGGGTGTCGAACACCGGGTACCCTAGGTTGCCGGGCTTGAAGTAGAGCTTCTCGTTGCCGAAGGGATTCTCGGGGCGTTTGGCCATGGGGATGTTGGTCTTTCGGTACACCCCCTGAACCTGACCGTCCGGCATGATGACCGCGGCCGAATTATAGAGCTCTCCCTTCATGACCTTTTCATAGAGCGGAAGGACGATAACCATCCCGTACTCTTTGGCGACCTCGGCGACCCGGTCCGTTGTCGGTCCGGGGACGGGCTCCGCGAAGGCGCAGTGGTCGTAGTTCTCCTCATAGCAAAAGTACGAGGTGGTGCAAATCTCGTGGAAGCAGAGGAGGTTCGCCCCGCTCTCGCCCGCCTCTTTCGCATATTTCAATACGTTGAGTACGTTCGGTTCTTTCTCATGATTGCCGATGAACTGGCAAAGGGCCAACTTCATGGACCGCTTCCTCCCTGACACTCGATCGATTGGGGCATGTTTCGGGCTTGCCGCATCCCAAGGCGCCGGTTCAACGCCGGACCTTGACTTGCCCCTCAAGCATGACCATTTTGACGTTGTTCACGTCCTGGAAAACCTTGATGTTCTTCAAGGGATCGCCGTCCACCAGGATCAGATCGGCCAGCTTTCCCTTTTCCACCGTTCCAGTGTTCAGGCCAAAGAACTCGGCGTTGAGCTTCGTCGCTGCGACGATGGCCTCCATCTCGGTCAGCCCGCAGCGCACCTGCATCTCCAGCTCGAATCCCTCCTCGCCGTGCGGGTCCGCCGGAGTCCCGAGAAAATCGCTTCCGGCCGCGCGCTTGACCCCGATCTTCTTGGCCCGGGGGAGGGTGTCGGCGATGGACTCGAGGGCCCTCGCGCACTTGTCCACGTAGACCGGATGCAGGTTGAGGTCCGCTCCGTGATCGACCGCCCGCTGAAGGTAACCCGCGGTGACGACCCAGGTCACGTCATTTTCCGCCATGAGCTCCAACGTCGGATTGTCTATCCAGTAACCGTGCTCGATGGCGTCGACTCCACCCTCGATGGCCTTGCGGATTCCGGTCAGCGGCTCGCCCTTCAGGACGTTGTTGTGCGCCCTGAGCTTTGTCCCGACGTTGTGCGCGACGGAGGCGATGGCCTGAATCTCTTCGACCGTGAAGGCCGACTCCGCGACGATGAAGGATGGATCAATCCCGCCCGTGGTTCCGATTTTGAGCTCGGTCGCGCCGTCCCGAAGCTGCTCGCGCGCGGCCTTCAGGCATTCCCCCACACCGTCCACCAAGCGGCAGAAGCCGCGCCCCCGCCGTCCCTCCATCGTTTCGATGGGGAGGAAAAACAGGTCCGGAATGCCACCCGTCTGACACATGAACCGCCCGACCGCGCGCACCCGGGGGCCGACGATGCTTCCTTCCTCGACGGCCTGCTTGATCAACAGGGCGTTGTCGCTCCCCAAATCGGAGACCGTCGTGAAGCCAGCCTCCAAGATACGCCGTACCTCATCGACGCTCCGGATGGCGTGCATCCCGGGGGACTCCATAGCCCAGGCGAAAAACTCGTAACTCCGGATGCCGAAGAGATGAAGGTGCGCGTCGATCAGCCCGGGCATCAGCGTCTTGCCCCGGGCGTCGATGACCTCAGCCGTTTTCGGTACGTCCACCTCTCGGGCCGGGCCCGCCGCCCGAATGGTGTCATCGCGGATGACGACCGTCGCCCGGTCGATAGGAGGCGCGCCGGTCCCGTCGAGGAGGCGTGCGTTACGGATGACTTTCGTCCTGGGGGCGCTTCTGGCCATGCCTTCAATCTCCCTTCGTTCCCGCCTGAATCTCAGGCTGAATTGGCGATCTCCCGCAAGAACCCCTCCACCACTTCGAGGAAGAGATCGATCTCCGCTTGGTGTGTCACCGTCGAAAGGCAGCCCCGGGAAAGCGTATTGGTGAATACGCCCCGGTTCAGCCCATAAAGAAACAAAAGACGCTCCAGCCCCCGGTTGCTGGTATGAGCAGAGCGGGAATCGACGAGATCTTCCATCGTGAAATGAATCTTGAATACGGACGCCTCCCCTGTCACCTGTGCGGCCACCCCGGTGGATTGGATGAGCTCCTTCAGGTTCCGGCGCAGATAATCCCCGTCGAAGGCCATTTGCTCGAAAGCCGCGTCGTCCAGGTTTTCCAGCGTCGCCACGCCGGCCGCCATGGTCACCGGGTTGGCATTAAACGTCCCGGCGTGGGGGACCCGCGTCCCCCCCCCTCCCCCCTCAGAGGGGTCGAAAAGGGCCATGATGTCCTCACGCCCGCACAACGCTCCGACGGGCAACCCTCCCCCGATGATCTTCCCCAGGCTGGTCAGGTCGGGCGTCACGCCGAACAGGCCCTGTGCGCCGGACCTGGAGAGCCGGAACATCATCACCTCGTCGAACATCAGGAGCATTTTCAGTTCATGGGCCAAGTCCCGGAGGTCCCGAAGAAAATCCGGCTTCGGCGGGATCATGCCCGCTCCGCCCATCAGGGGCTCGACGAGGATTCCGGCCACCTCGTCCCGCAGGGGTCTCAGGCGCTCGGCGATCGCTTCGATGTCGTTAAAGGGCAGGATCACAACGTTCCCCACCACCTCGGGCGGGATACCCTCGGAATCGGGAACCGGATCGGGAAACCGCCTGTCCCCCGCCGCTTCCGCCGAT
>JASLXW010000106.1:0-2928 GCA_030740135.1 Nitrospinota bacterium | reverse complement strand
GGGTGAATGCTGATGGTGACATCATCAAAGGAGCCATGGTAGCCCCCCTCAAACTTGGCGATCTTGGACCTGCCGGTGAACGCCCGCATGGCCCGCACCGCGCAAATGTTGGCCTCGGTCCCGCTGTTGCAGAAGCGAACGCGCTCGGCCGACGGGAGCCGCTCGATGAGCATTTCCGCCAAGCGGATTTCCCACTCCGTAGCCGAAGCGAAGGCCATCCCCAGCGCTGCGGCATCCTGAACCGCCCGGACCACGTCCGGGTGCGCATGGCCGTGCGCGAGAGAGGTCGCGTTGTTGAACAGGTCGATTCGGACGTTGCCGTCCACGTCCCAGAGTCTGGGACCTTCTCCCCGCGCCATATACAGAGGGAAAGGCGCATAGTAGGTAAGCGTGCGTGTGTTGCCTCCCGGCAGCGCCGCGCGCGCCCGATCGTAAAGGGATTTGGAGCCCGGGTTCCGCTCCGAGAACGTTTTCTCCTCGCGTCGCTGGATCTCGTCTCTGCCTTCTCCCCCCATCATTCCGCCCTCCCCGAATACGCGCCCACCGCCCCGAAGAAATCAGCCGCGCCGCCACCTGTCTCCCACGCAAAGCGGCGGTCCACCATCGATTCGGCGATCACACTCCCCCGCCGAATCACAAACCGCCTCGGGGGTTGGAGACGAAAGGCGTCCCGGGCGGAGGCCACAGGCGTAACAACCAAGTCCCCCCGGCAGCCGGGATTCATCCCGTAGTTCGGAAGACCCAGGACCTTCGCGGCCTTTTCTGTCGCCATGTCATAGAGAACCTCCAGTTCGTCCTTGCTCCCAAGCTGGGCGGCGTAGGCGGCCAGGAAACCGTTCTTCAGAGGATCAGCGTCGCCGAAATTCTCGTTGAACGGATCCAGGACGTTGTCCTGCGCAAAGGCGATGTTGACGCCGGCCCGCAGGAACTCCTTCACCCGGGTGACCCCGCGTCCCTTCGGTTCCGGATACAGGCGGGCGCCCAGCATCATCGTCGTGGGCGGACAGGTGGTGATGCTCATCTCCGCCCGCTTGACCGCCTCGATGACGTGTGCGGCCTGATAGGGGTCATAGTAGGGCAGCGCGGTCACGTGACCCGCGGCCACCCGGCCGGTGAACCCCTCCTGGAGGGCCCTGTGGGCGTAGTAGTGAAGGTAACGGACTTCGGGCGAATAACGGATGTCGATGTGCATGTCGATGGGCCGATCAAACCGTTTGGCGAGGTCGAAGATGAAATCGATGTGGCGGCGGCCCGCTTCCTCGTGGAACTCCTCCTCCGGGAATCCGCCGACCACGTCCGCCCCCATCCGGAGGGCCTCCTCCAGCAGCTCCCCCGTCCCGGGATCGGCATCGATGCCGTGCTGGGGCATGGCGACGACCTGAAGGTCCACGTACTCGGCCATTTTCTCCTTGATCGCCAGGACGCCCTCCAGCCCCGTGAGCCCGGCGGCCGTGTCCACGTCCACGTGGGTTCGCATCCCCGTCACCCCCGCTCCGAGCGCCCAGCCAAGCACCCGGCCCGCCCGCTCCTCGACGTCCTCCAGGGTGAAGCAGCGCTTTTCCTCCCGAAGGTTTGTTCGAGCCTCCTCCGAGGACATGCTCGCGTTGGGCGGCATCCGGTCGCTGATGAGGGCCTTGTCCAGATGAGTGTGGGGTTCGACAAAGGCGGGGGTCGTCAACGACCCCGCGGCGTCGATGACCCGCCAGCCGTCCGGCGGCAGGTCCGGAGCAATCCGGTCAATCCGTCCGTCTCGGATCCCGACGCAAACGAGACCCGTCCGGTCTCGAAGACGCGCATTCCGGATGAGAAGATTCATGGCGGTGGCTCCACTCGATGAGAGTTTCCAAACTCGACGCGATCGGGAAGTCGGCATCGGACTGCCCCATACTAGAGGAAACCCGAAGGACGCTTCAATCCCCCGCTTCGGGGCGCGCGTTGCTTGTCGAACCCTCGAAAAAATGCTAACGTCCTCTCCACACGTCCGTAATTGTCCCACCAAGCCGAATTGGAACACACCGGAATTAAGACGAGTCGGTGTGTTCGTTTTCTTCATGGAGGAATTCAGAAGTGGCCAGGTTCGGGGTTTTTCTTCCGGCGTTCGGATATCCCACCATCACGATGGAGTACCTGAAGGAAGCCGCCCAGGAAGCGGAAGCGCTGGGATACGATACGCTTCAGGTCGCGGATCACCCAATCTACACCGAAGGGCTCGCCTCCTTCGGCCACAAGGGGCTCTATGACCCCATCGTCACCCTATCCCAGTTGGCGGCCGTCACCACGCGAATTCATCTTGGCGCCGGTGTGCTCCTGGTGCCCCTTCGCCATCCCTATTTGTTGGCGAAAACACTCGCGACACTGGACCGCGCTTCGGGCGGCCGGTTGGACACGGGCGTGGGCATCGGTGCGTACGAGCCGGACTACAAAAACACGGGCAACGAGTTTAAGACCCGGGGCCGGGCGTATGACGAAGCGCTGGCGCTCATGATTCGCTTGTGGACCGAGGACAACGTGACGCATCAGGGAGAGTTTTACCAACTGGAAAACGTCACCCTGGAGCCCAAGCCCATTCAGAAACCCCATCCCGGCCTCTGGTTCGGCGGCGGGGTTCCGAGAACCTGGGAGCGTGCTGCGCGCATCGGATGCGGCTGGGGCCCCTGGGCGCCGACCCTCGACCATATGCGGGAAGGGATGGCCGCGATTCGGTCGGCTGCTGATAAAGAGGGCCGCGACCTGAACGGCTTCCGGTTCATCTGCGAGGCGTGGTGCGCCGTCGATGATGACGTCAAGAAGGCCGAATCGGCCCTCGAGCCGGCGCTGTCCTATTTTGTCGAGCATCACCAAATGGACATCGGAATGGAATTCATGTACACCAATTCTTTCATCGGCCCCCCCAAGAAGATCGCCGCCCGAATTCAGGAATGGATTGAC
>JASLXW010000105.1 GCA_030740135.1 Nitrospinota bacterium | reverse complement strand
CCTGGCGGATTTTCTTCGCGAGGACCTTCGCCTGACGGGGACGCACGTAGGCTGCGAGCAGGGGGTTTGCGGGGCGTGCACGGTGCTGCTGGACGGCGAGCCGGTGCGCTCGTGCCTGCTGTTGGCGGCGCAGGCGGAGGGGCGTTCGGTGGAGACGGTGGAGGGTCTTGCGCCTCCGGAGGGACCGCTCCATCCGATTCAGGAAGCGTTTCACATCCACCACGCGCTTCAGTGCGGTTTTTGCACGCCCGGGTTTTTGATGACGCTGAAGGCGGCGCTGTCGGAGGCGCGGGATTGGACGCGCGATGAGATCCGCGAGCTGCTGTCGGGGAACATCTGCCGGTGCACGGGCTATCACCACATCGTAGACGCCGTGGAGAAGGCGGCCGGCCTCCTCCATCCGAAATGAGAGGCAATCCGTGACCACGGATTTCATGAAAAATCCCAAGTACATCGGGGCCGGCATGCCGAGGTTTGAAGACCGGCGGCTCCTGACGGGCGGGGGGCGGTTTGCCGACGACATCCACTGCCCCGAGGCCCTTCACGCCGCCTTCCTGCGGTCGCCCTACGCCCATGCCCGCATTTTGAAGATCGACCTCTCGCGGTGCGCCGCGGCGGGGGCCGTCGCCGCGTTCACGGGCGAGGACATGGGGACCGCCGGCGCGCCCTACCCCATTCAGGCCCCCCACTCCTCCATCCGGGGGCGCAATTGGGCGCCGCTCGCCCGGGACAAGGCGCGCTTTTACGGCGAGCCCGTCGCGGTGGTCGTCGCGAAGAGCCGGGCCGAAGCCGAAGACGCCGCGGAAGCCGCGCGGGTGGAATACGAAGTCCTTCCGGCTTCGCACCATCCGCTCCAAGCCCTGGCGCCCGGCGCGCCGCTGGTCCAGGACGAGGTTGGGGACAACCTGTGCGCTCACCTGGAAGCCAAGCTCGGCGAGCCCGACGGTGCGCTGTCGAAGGCCCCTCACGTGGAAAAATTCGAGCTGAAGACCCAGCGCGGCGGGGCGGGCGCGATGGAGTGCCGGGCGATCCTCGCCCAGCATGACCCCCGTCTCGACCGCCTCCGGATATACAGCGCGACCCAGTCCCCCCACGGCACGCGCCAGCGGGTGGCGGCGATCCTCGGGCGGTCCGAGGCGTCGGTGGAGGTGCTCGCCCACGACGTGGGCGGCGGCTTCGGGCCCAAAGGAAGGCTCTACCCCGAAGACCTGGTCATTCCCTGGCTCGCGGTGAAACTGGAGCGGCCGGTGAAGTGGACGGGGGATCGGCTGGAGTTCATCCAGACCGGGATTCAGGAGCGCGAAGGCATCCACAAGGTCACCGTGGGGTTCGACGGCGAAGGCAGGATTTTGGCTTTGCGGGTGCATACGATCATGGACACCGGGGCTTATCCGGTGGCCGGGCCCATCAATTCGATGAACGTGATCAGCCACACCGTCGGACTTTACAAGTTTACCCATTATTCGGCCTCGCTGGATTTGGTCTACACCCACCGCGTCCCCTGCGGACCGGTCCGGGGGGCGAGCCGGCCCCAGGGAACATTCATCATCGAACGGACGATGGACCGGATCGCGGACGTTCTGGGACTCGACCATGCGGAGGTGAGGTTCCGGAACTTCGTCCAGCCCGGCGACATGCCCTACGTCGTCGGCCTGCCCACCTGGGCGGGACCGATGACCTATGAAAGCGGCGACTACCCCAAGTTGCTGAAGCGGACCCTGGAAAAGGCCGGATACGCGTCGTTGCGAAAGCGGGAGCGCGGGAAGCGGAACGGAAAACTCTTCGGCGTCGGCGTCGCCTGCAACATCGAGATGACCGGGAGCGGTCCGTTCGAGGGGGCGAAGATGCGGATCGAGCCGAACGGCACGGTCGTCGTGGCGACAGGCTCATGCCCCCAGGGGCAGGGCCACGAATCGACCTTCGCCCAAGTCGCCGCCGACGCGATGGGGGTGACCCCGCAGGACGTGAAGGTGCTCACGGGCGACACGAACCACATCACGTACGGCGTCGGAACCTTCGGCAGCCGGAGCACGGTGAACGCGGCGAACGCCATCGTCCTGGCGTCCCGGATGCTGCGGGAAAAGGTGTTCGCCCTCGCCGCCGCGAAGCTCGAAGCCGGGGAGAAAGACCTGGACATCGCGGACGGGAAGGTGTTCGTCAAAAGCGCCCCCGAGCGCGCCATCCCGTTGGGAGAGATGGCCCGATACTCGATGACCGGCGCGGGGGGGCCCCCGCTCCCCAAGGGATCGAACCCGGGCCTGGACGCCGAGGAGTATTTCAGACCGGATGTCCCCGCCTTCGCCTGTGGGGCCCACGTGGCTCTCGTCGAGGTGGACCCGGACACCGGGTTCGTGAAAGTCCTCCATTACACCGCCGGCCACGATTGCGGCGTCGTCGTCAATCCCCTCCTCGTGGACGGTCAAGTCCACGGCGGCGTGGCCCACGGGATCGGCGACGCGCTCATCGAGGACCTCGCCTTCGACGAGAACGGAACGCCCCTGGCCTCGACGCTCCTGGATTATCTCCTTCCACTCTCGACGGACGTTCCGCCGATCGACACCGTTCATTTGGAAAGCCCCTGCCCCACGAATCCTCTCGGCGTCAAAGGAGCGGGCGAGGGCGGGACCATCGGGTCGATCTCCGCGGTTGTTTCGGCGATTGAGGACGCGCTGAAGCCATTGGGCGTCCGGGTGAACGAATCCCACCTCCCGCCCGCAAGGCTTCACGCCCTGATTCAGCAGGCCGGCGCCGATTAAAACGGCGCCGCGGGATTGAGCGGGAGGGATGACTCGCCCGCGGACCCGCCGAGCCGGAGACTCGCCTCCCCGCCGCCACCCGGCCTGGAGCCCACCTCCGGCTTATCCTTTACCGAGAGAGCGAAATCGTCTTATGATGATTCACCTGAGACGTTTGATGACGTTCGACCCGAATCGGCGGCTCACCGAGCCCGCGCGGAAAATTGATCTGAAGAAGCCGTATTGAGATGAAATCCCTGAGAACCCGGCCGGAGACGCTGCTACATGAATATTGACACCATCCTTGCGTCCATTGATCGCAAAGAGCTTGCGGAAGTCGCCCTGGGCCTCGGAAACGTCGGCAGCCCCACGGGCCTCGAGGGGGAGATGGGCGAGGCCCTGTTCCGGTGGCTGACCGATCAGGGCTTCTCGCCCCGCAAGATGGAGGCGGCGCCCGGACGCCACAACGTCGTGGCCGTCCTGAAAGGGACCGGCGGGGGAAAGAGCCTGATCTTCAACGCCCACATCGACACCAAGTACGGAGCGCCCGACGACGTCTGGAGCGCCGGCGAGCTCCTGCCCGAATACGTCCGGGCTTGGATGGAAGGCGACCTGATCTACGGCCAGGGGGTGTTCAACGACAAAGGCCCCCTGACGGCCACGCTGTTCGCCGCCCGGGCCATCAAGGACAGCGCCGTAAAGCTCAAGGGCGACCTCTACATCACGGCGGTGGTCGGGGAGATCGGAACGGCCCCGGTCGACGAGTTCCAGGGGGGCCGGTATCTGGGCAAGGGCTTTGGGGCGCGCCACCTGGTGGACCACGGAATCAACGCCGATTTCGCCCTGGTGGCCGAGTGCACCAACTTCAGCAAAACCTGGGCCCAGTGCGGGTGCGCCTATTTTCAGATCACCGCGCGCGGCGCCGGGTTCTACACCCCCTTCATCCCGCGGCCGACCGCGCGCGCCGACAGCCCGAACGCCGTCGTCAAGATGGCCCAGGTCATCAACGCCCTCGAAGACTGGGCCGACATATACATCGAGCGCGAGCAGGTGGATTTCGGAGGCGGCGTCATCAAGCCCAACGTCAGCGTGGGCGCCATCCGGGGCGGGCTTCCCTGGAAGATCGGCAACGCCGTGGGCCGGTGCAGCATCTACCTGGACGTCCGGATCCCCCCGGGACGGGACCCCCTTTACATTCAGCCCGAGATCGAGAAGGTCATCGCCGAAACGGGGGTCGAAGTCGAGATCAGCCCGTACATGACCCGGAGAGGGTATATCGCCGAGGGACACGAACCGCTCACGGATTCCATCGAAAACGCCCACCAGGCGGTCTTCGGAAAACCCTCGGAAACCATCTTCACGCCCATCACCAGCATGTGGCGGGACATGAACATCTTCAACGAGGTGGGGATCCCTTCGGCGACGTACGGACCTTCGTACACCAAGTCCTTCTCCCAAGGGCAGGAATCGGACGCCATCCACGTCGACGACTTGCTGAACGCCTCGAAGGTCTACGCCCAAGTCGCGATGGACATCTGCAACACGGATGCGGACTGAGGGAGAACGACGATGGCGGGCGCGTTCATCGAAAAGGTCGATGAGCTGAAGGAGGGAGTTTCAGAGATCGCCGGCGCCGGCGTGGAGGAATACTTCAAGGAGCGGCCGAGCCTGCGAAGCATGCCGGCGTGGCTTGAAGTGCGGAACGAACGGGAAATCGGGGCGGCCCGGATGATCTCTCCCTCGCGCGGCCTTGTCGATTCGGCGGCGACCCGCCGCTGTTTCAAAAGGGGCCTCCCCGCTCCGTTTCCATCCGAAGGGGTCCGGGCGGGGGCCCTTCGTGAACCCTTTGAATCACACGGGTAAGACTTTGCCGACGTTCGGCCTATCCATGGGCGTGAGCCACCGGGAGCCCATCCACCGGGCCGTCGAGGTGGTCAAAGAGGCGGACCGCCGCGGGATCGATTGTCTGTGGCTCCTTGATTCCCAGCTCATCATGAAAGACGTCCACGTCGTCCTCGCCCTTTGCGCGGCGGAGACGAAGCGGATACAGCTCGCCACCGGCGTCACCAACCCCTTGACCCGCCATCTGAGCGTGACGGCCGGCGCCGCCTGCGCCCTTCAAGAGGTGAGCGGCGGGCGGTTCATTCTGGGCCTAGGGGCGGGCGACAGCGCGGTCTATCCGCTGGGTCTGCGGCCCACGTCGATCCGCCGCTGCGAGGAGAGCCTTCGCACCCTGCGGGCGCTCTTTCAGGGGAAAGAGATCTCGGAGGGGAGCGGCGCCTTCCGGCTCAAAACCGCGCGATCCGTTCCCCTGTTTTTCGCCGCCAGCCAACCAAAGATGCTTCGCCTCGCGGGCCGGGCGGCCGACGGCGCCGACATCCTCGGGATCGCCGCGCCGGAGATCGTCAATCGGCAAATCGAGCACGTCCGCAGCGGCGCCGCGGAAGCCGGACGAAAACCGACGGACGTGTTCATCGACCTGTGGCTCACGCTCTCCGTGGATGAGGACGGCGACGCGGCGCTGGACGGCGCGCGGTCCTGGGCGTCCACGAAGGCGCGCTGGCTCGCGACGTGGGAATCCCTGCCCCCCGCCCTCCACCCCTACCAGGAGGACATCGAGCGGGCGGCCAAGGGGTATGACTTCGCCGAGCACCTCTCCGTGGGAGCGTCTCATAAACAGACGGTCAGCGACGACTTCACGGCGGCCGTCGCCATCGCGGGAACCCCGAAGCACGTCGCCTCGCGGCTTCGGGAGTTCGTCAAACTGGACGTAGACCGAATCACCTTGACCCTCCTTTCCGGCGGGAGAATGGAGCATCTCCGCCTCCTTTGCGAGGAGGTTCTTCCTCGCGTGAACAATTCCGGGGCGGACACGCCCGCTCCCCCGAAGTGACCGGGGGTCAGTCAACTTCATCCGGGCGGCCGCATGATTCCCTCCCCCAGGCACACGCTTGGCCCGACATGGTTCTTCGTTTCCTTGTTCCCGCCTTGGCGCTGATCCTCCTGGAATGCGCCCCGGTTCTCGCCCACGGCGCGGATGAAGCCCGCTTTGCCTCGAAAATCCCGGGATGGGTTGTCCTCGCGGCGGCGGCCGCCGCCCTGGTCTTCTCGTTCCTCCTGGTGAACCGCTTCAAGCCGGCGGCCCGACCGGATTCCGAATCGTCCGCGGCTTATCGGTCCCGCGGCGTCGAAAGCATTCCGATCCTCGCGTGGATTTTTCGGAGCCCGGCGGTCAGGCTCTCGGCGCGGCTGATTTCCGTAGCGCTGTTCCTCCTGGTCCTGGCGACGGGGTTCTTCGGGCACGTCCACTCCAAATACAACGCCGCGCCCGAGTTGGTGTGGACGCTCTTCTGGTTCGGTCTCAGCCTCTTCTCGTTCCTCATCGGAAACCCCTGGAACGCCGTCAATCCCTGGCGGGCGATATTTCACTGGGCGTCGAAAGCGGCCGGACGAAACCTCTCCCTCGGCCTCCGTTATCCCGCCGCCCTGGGCGTCTGGCCGGCCCTGATCCTTTACGTGTCATTCATCTGGTTCGAGCTGGGCTGGTTTCAATCGGATGAGCCGCGCTCGCTCGCCCTGTTGGCGGTCCTGTACTCGGGGTATCTCTGGATCGGGATGGCGTTGTTCGGAACCGTCTGGCTGGACCGGGCGGACCCTTTCACGCGCTATTTTCAAGTCCTGGGCCTATTCGCGCCCCTCGGGCCGGGGAAACGGGGTGGGGGAATCGAGTTGCGGCTCTACGCGTCGGCGTTGCGCGGCGCCCGAATGACCGCGAGCCTGGAAGTCGCGTTCGTCATCGCCATGATGTACTCGGTCACATATGACGGATTCATGGCGACGCGGGAATGGGTGGGGATGACCGGGGTCCTGATGGAACAGGCCATGCGGATTTTTCCGGACGTTCCCGTGATGGAGGGCGTTCAACTGATGACCTTGTTGATCGGCCTGTTGATCTTTGTCGCCGCGTTTTGGGTGGCCTGCGCCTGGATGAGCGCGTTGACGGATGGGAAAACGGCCTCGGAGCTGGCGAGGGCCTTTGGTTTCACACTTCTGCCAATCGCCTTCGGGTACTTTCTCGCCCACTTCTTCATGGTCATCGTCCCCCGTTTTGCGGAGTTGGGTCCGGCGCTCTCGGACCCCTTCGGCTGGTCCGCGCCCGCGCACCCCCCACCCGCCCAGCCGCCTCTCCCGAAGGGGCCGACGTTCTGGACGACCGGGGTCGTTTGGGTCTCCATGATGATCCTGATTGTACTGGGCCACGTCCTCTCGGTCATCACCGCTCACCATGCGGCCCGAAATGTCCTGGCCGGAGCGAGACGGTTCGTCGCCGTCCAGCTTCCAATGTTGGCCTTGATGGTCTTTTACACCTGGGTCAGCCTGTGGATAGCGTCCCGCCCCCTCCTCTTCAAACCCCTGGTTCCCTTGATGAAGGACTTGACGACCAGCCCGTATTAGCGGGGCGCCGCTTGTAGGGTTGCCGTCGGCATGGGATTTTCGGCTGAATCAGCGTCTCGGCATTGAAAGGATTCGCTTTTCCGGAATCCGCCAAGACGAGCCATCCCGAGGAGACGGGTGTGACGCGGGTTGACGAATGTCCGCCCGCTTGCGTACGCTCAACCGAATTTGAATCAGGATGGGATGGGCCGCGAATCTGATCATCGCCGGGTCCACCCCCTCCAAACCCCTCCTTTCAATCACCGGACGAAGCGGAGCGGGCTTCTCGCAGCGAGGGAATACTCTATGGGCAACTGGGACGTCCCCCTTCCGGAAAACTATCTGAAGATCCCCCCCGCGGTGAACATGGCCGAAGCCGTTTGCGACCGTTGGGTGGCCGAGGGCAGAGGCGGCGACACGGCCATCGTTTTTGGAAACGAACGGATCACGTTCGAAGCCCTCCACGATCGCATGCGGCGATGCGTCCGCTTTTTCCTGGACCTCGGCATCGGTCCCGGGGATACGTACGTCATTCGCTCCCCCAACCATCCGGGCTATGTCGTGGCCGTTTTGGCGGGCCTGCGGATCGGCGCCGTTCCGGTCTTGAGCAATTCCCTCCTCGGGCCCAAGGAGCTGGGCCACGTCATCGACAACTCGGACGCGCGGGCGATTCTGACGACCCGGGATCGCATCGAGGCCGTCGAAGCCGTCCGCCCGGACTGCCCCCGGTTGGAGCATGTCATTCTGTTCGACGGCGAGCTTCCGGGCGCCCTTCCCTTCGACGGCTTCCTCGCCGCCGAGCCGGCCGAGGTCGAACGGTTTCGGACCGGTCCCGAGGACCGGGCGTACATGCTCTACACCTCGGGCACGACCGGGCCGCCGAAGGGAATCGTCCATGTCCACCGGTGGATCGTCGGGACCGGCGATCCCGTCGGGAACCTGATGCTGAAGCTCCGCCCCGGCGACCTCAGCTGGAACCCGGCCGAGTTCAGCTTTATGTACGCTTGGGGCCACGGGCTGATGCACTGCTTGTATAAAGGGACAACCGTGTTCATCCACCCCGGCCGTTTCGATCCCGCGCGGGCCATCCAGGTGATCGCCGAGAACCGGATCACCGTCTTCTCCACCGTGCCCACGGCGTACCGGATGATCCTCGCCGGGGAAGATGGGGAGGCCGAGACGTCATCGGCCCGCGGCCTGGATGCCCTTCGCCTCTGTGTCAGCTCGGGCGAGACCCTGCCGCCGGAAACGTATCGGGAATGGAAGGAGCGCTTCGGCTGCGACATCATCGACGGCCTCGGCGTCTCGGAGCTTCAGAAGTTCTGCTGCAACCTGGACGGCGAGCCCATCAAGCCGGGTTCGACGGGAAAAACGATTCCCGGTTACGTCATGGAGCTGCATGACGACGACGGCAAGCCCGTTCCCGACGGCGAGGTCGGGCGCGTCGCGCTCCGGGAGGATTGCCCCGGCCTGTTCGTCGAATACCGGAAGATGCCCGACCGGTGGGCGGAGAACCACATCAACGGGTGGTACTACACGGGCGACCTGGGCCGGTTCGACGAGGACGGATATTTCTGGTACCTGAGCCGGAAGGACGACCTCATCAAGAGTCGCGGCTATCTCATCTCCCCCAAAGAGGTGGAAGAGACCTGCCTGGAACACCCCGGGGTGCTGGAAGCCGGCGTGATCGGACTTCCCGACCCGGAAATCGGATTCCGGGTGAAGGCCTGCGTCATCCTGAAACCGGCTTGGTCGCCGGGCGAAGCATTGGCCCGGGAAGTGCGGGACCTGCTTCGCGAGCGCATCGCGCTTTACAAAGTGCCGAAAATCATCGAATTCCTGTCCGACCTTCCGAAGACCTCGACCGGGAAGATCCGCCGGAACGTCCTGCGAGAGCGGTCGTTGAACGAGGAAGCCGGCGAGCATCGCTATGAATTCTGATTCTCCACCCCCTTTCGGGAATCAACCGCCGGCGAACCTGTCGGCAGGGTCGGTTTCGGTTACGAAATCGCCCCCGTGTATTTGGGCCGCTCCTTGTTCAGGAACGCCCGGATCCCCTCTCGGCAATCCGGCGTGCGCGTGATCTCGAGAACCGTGTCCAGCTCGTCCTTGAATCCGGCGTCGGTCTTGTTTGAATCCCAGTAGGACTTCATCAGCCGTTTCGCCTCCCGCACCGAAATCCGGGGGCCTTGAGCGATCCTTCCGGCGAGTTGGAAGGCTTCGTCCAGAAGCTTCTCATGGGGGACAACAAACTCGACGAGGCCGATCTCCAACGCCTCCCGGGCGGTCAGGATTCTACCGGTGAGGGTCAGCTCCATCGCCCGGCCGTATCCGACCAGCTTGGGAAGGTTCCGGCAGCCTCCGGTCTCCGGGAGGAATCCCGCGACGACGGCGACTTCGCCCATCTTAGCCTTTTCCGAGGCGATGCGCAGATCGAGCCCGGTCGTCATTTCGAGTCCGACGCCCACGGCAGCGCCGTTGACGGCCGCGATCGTCACCTGGGGCAGATCCTCCAGCTTGCGGACGGCGTTCTGCATCACGACGTGGAAGACATCGTTGACGTAGTACTCCATCATCTTGGCGTACGGACCTTTGAGACCCATGTCCGCGCCCGTGACCTGAAGCCCTCCGCTCTCTTCCTGAAGATCGCCGCCGGCGCAGAACGCGGGGTCCGTTCCCGTCACCACGACAATCTGGATGTCCTCCCGACGCCGAATCCGATCGCAAAGGTAGTCCAGCTCCAGACTCATCTGCGGTCCGATGGAGTTGAGCTTCTCGGGCGCGTTGAGCTTGATCAAACCGATGCACCGGTCTTCAGGATTCAGCGGGCTCGGATGGACGGACCATTCGATCTTTTCAAATTCCATGCGTTGTTTCTCCTTTCATGGGATGCAAGGATCGGATTGAATGGAAATGCGCCGCGATTCGGCAGCCTGGAAGCGGGACGCATGGGGTTGGACAAAACCGGAAGCATGTAAGACCCAACCCGCCGGGGCCTGACCCCATCCTGCCTCACGGCTTTGAAACCGGGAAGGGGGAAGCCTCATCCGAAGAAGGGCGCTGGGGAGAATCCCGTCGAAAGTATAGCATGCCGGGCCAATTCGATAGAATCCGCCGAGCGGGTCCGGCGCGCGTCGCCCCGGCTGAAATTCCTCATCCATCCGAACAAGCGAGACAGGCAAGCTTCTCCAGGACCCAAACGGATTCTGTATAGGTTCAGATAGATGTGAGACATCTCCTTGGGTAGGGAGTTGAGTTCCAGGGGCCAACAGAGAGAGAGG
>JASLXW010000104.1 GCA_030740135.1 Nitrospinota bacterium | reverse complement strand
GCCGGGTGTCCCCGCAGGGCGCTCTCGATCTCGACGGGCGAGATGAATATCCCCCGGCTCTTGAAGCACTCGTCGCTCCGCCCCGCAACCCAGAAGTAACCGTCCTCGTCCTTCCAGGCCAAATCCCCCGTATGATACCAGCCGTTCCGCGTGACCTCCGCCGTCCGCTCGGGGTCCTTGTGATACCCGAGGAAGAAGCCGGGGTCGTCGGCCCGGATCAGGAGATGGCCGACCTCGCCCGGCGGGACGGGGCGGTCCGCATCGTCCAGGACATCAACCACGACGCCGGGAAGCGGCCTGCCGATGGAGCCCGGACGGACGGGCCGCCCCGGCCCCTGCCCTAGGACCATCTGCATCTCCGAGACGCCGTAGTGCTCGTAGATGTCGCACCCGAACCGGCGCTTCCATTCGTGGTACGTCGCCTCCTGAAGCGGCTCGCCCGTGGCGTTGAAACACCGCAGGCTCGACGCGTCATACCGCTCCTCCACGCCCTCGATTCCGAGGATGCGGCGGTAGACCGTCGCGACGGAATAAAGGACCGTCACGCCATAGCGTTGGACGGCCTCCAGGACCCGCTCGGGCAGCGCCCGGCCCTCCAGGATGGCCCCGGTCACGCCGTTCCGGAGAGGGAACAGGACGTTGTGGCCAAGCGCGCTGATGAAGCTCCACTCCCCCGTGGCCATGGCCACGTCGCCCGCCGCGGGCGGGAGTCGCAGGCGGTTGGCGTCCCCGAGGGCGGCGATCCAGCGGTGCGCGTGGCGGATGCCCTTGGGCCGGCCCGTCGTCCCGGACGTGTAGACGATGAAGGCCGGATCGTTGGCGGCGGTGTCGGCGGCCTCCAGGGGATCGGCGTCCCCGCCCTCCGACAAGTCCTCGAACGCCGCCTCGCCCTTCGCCGCGCCCCTCGCGACGATCAGCCCCAGGTCCAACTCATCCTTCAACCCGCGCAGGGGTCCGGCGACCTCATCCAGGGTGATCGCCCCCCGGGCGTCGCTGTGCTCGAGGACGTAGGCCGCCTCCTCCATCCCCAGCAGGGAGTTCAGCAAAACGGGGAGCGCGCCGATCTTGACCAGGGCCAGGAAAGACGCGACGAACTCGGGGCAGTTGGGCATCCGGAGCAGGATCGGCGCTCCGCGCGAAACGCCCCGCGTCGAAAGCCCCCGGGCCAATCGATCGACCCTCGACCTCAGCTCGGAATACGAGATTTCACCGTCCGCATGAACGAAGGCCGTCCGGTCTCCGAAGCCCGGTCCCCCCTCCCCCCCTTCCCCCCGCCGGTCCGGGAACCACCGGTCCAAGACCTCCCGGGCGATGTTCACGCGCGGGGGGATCTTCCTGTAGCCTTCGGGAAGCCCCGCTTCCTCAGCTTCCATTCCCGTCTCCAAAGGGCCAGTTGTCATAGTAGGGGCCCCGGTAGTCCGGCGCCCGCTTCTCCATAAACGCGCGGATCCCCTCCTGGCAGTCTTTCGTCCGGGTGATTTCCAGGATCGCCGAAAGCTCTTTGGAATACCCTTCCTCCGAGCGGTTGGCGTTCCAGTAGAACTTGACGAGGTCCTTGGCGTGGCGGACGGAGAGGTACGGGTTGCCCGCGATGCGGCCGGCCAGGTCAAACGCCTCATCCAGCAGTTTGTCGTGGGGCGCCACGCGGTCCACCAGACCGATGCGCTCGGCTTCCTCCGCGTCGACTCGCTTGCCCGTGAGGATCATCTCCAGGGCCTTGCCGACGCCGATGAGCTTCGGCAGGTTCCGCGACCCGCCGGCCTCGGGAACGAACCCCGCAGGGACGGCCACCTCGCCGAACCGGGCCCGGTCCGAAGCGATCCGGAAATCGCACAGCGTGCACATCTCCAGACCCGCCCCGACGGCCCAGCCGTTGATGGCGGCGATCGTGACGGGGGGCAGGTCTTCGACCTTGCGGAAGCAGCGCTGAAGGACCTGGTGGCGGAGGTCGTTGAAGAAGTAGTGCGCCAGCTCCCGGTACGGGCCGTGGATGCCCATGTCGTAATCGTCGGCCGCGCCCAGGGGGCCGGCCTCGGTCACCACGTCTCCGCCGGCGCAAAAACCCTTTCCCTCCCCCGTCAGGATGACCGCCTTGAGGTGGCTATTCCACTTGATCTCGTCGCACAGGACGTCGAGCTCCATCCGCATGCGCACGTCGATGGCGTTCATGGCCTCGGGCCGGTTCAGCTTGATGAGACCGATGCACTTCTCCTCGGGCCGGTTCGGATTCGGATGAACGGACCAGTCCAGCGCCTGGTATTTCATGGCCCCTCCTTTCGGACGGAACAGGGGGAGCGCGAAGCCCCGAAGACCTTCCGGAGCAACGACACCCCGATTGGAAATTGGAAGGTTATTGTATCCGCTTCGGGAGGGGGGCGGGGGGTGGCGGCGCGACGAAGATGGGTCTCAAGAGAAGGGCGTTTACGCCTCGCCGTCTTCATCGCCCAGCGGGGGATAGGGGATCCCGCTCTTTTCAGACGATCGGTCCGCCCGTTTCTCACCGGAGACCCGCCTTTCGCCTTTGTCCTCAAAGGCCCGGGACACCTGTTCCAGGTAGAGCGGGGCCGGGGTCCCCTCTTTCGGATCTCCGAAATAGACCGTCCGGTGGGGGAAGGGAATCTCGATGCCGCGATCGTCGAACACCTTCTTCATCCGGCGGTTGAACTCGCGGCCGACGTTCCATTGCTTGATGGGTTTCGTCGTGAAGCGCGCGCGGACGACAACGGCCGAATCCTCGAACCGGTCCACGCCCATGATCTCGATGGGTTGCAGGATGTCGGGTCCATATTCCGGATCGGCCTGCATCTCGGCGCCGATCTCCTTGAGGATCTCGACCACCTCGTCCGTGTCCTCCCGGTAGGAAACCCCGACGTCCATAACGTATCGCGAAAAGTCTTTCGTCATGTTCGTGACCCGGTCCACACTGCTGTGGGGGATGACGTGGACGTTCCCCGCGAGGTCTCGGATCCGGATGGTCCGGAGGCTGAGGTTCTCGACCATCCCGGCCGTGCCCTGCAAGACGACGATATCCCCCACCGACATGCTGTCTTCGAGGATGATGAAAAGACCCGAGATGATGTCCTTCACCAGCGACTGCGCGCCGAAGCCGACGGCCAGCCCCAGGACCCCCACACCCGCCAGGACGGGGGTGATGTTGATCCCGAGCTGTTCCATGACGACCAGAACGGCGATTGCAATCACCGCCACCTTCACCGTCGCACGGCCGAGCGGGACCAGGGTCTTCAGCCGGCCGGGAGGCTCGACCGTCTCGCCATCCGGGCCCGTCCGGGGTTGCAGCAGGGCATCCGCCGCAAAATCCCCGCCCTCCAGAACGACGAACGCAATGAGGAGCGCGACCCCAATCGCGAACAGCCGCTTCATCACAAACAACCCGAAGTCGGAGAACAGGAAATCGAAAAGCCGGACCTCCCACGACTCGATGATCAGGAAGGCCGTCACCAGATAGAGGAGGAAGAACGCGATCCGGTTCGTCACGCGCACGTAACGATTGGCCCGCCCCTCCAAGCCGGGGAACCGCGCCGCGAGCCGGACGGGAATCCGGAACAGCCTCCGGAGAATGGCCGCGAGGAAGCGCCGGAGGACGAAGCAAAGGGCGATCAGCAGGGCCGTGTACAGCGTCGCCCGGACCATCAGCCCCAGGGCGTCCGGATAGTCCAGAAACCAGAGACCGTAGCCCACGATGAGATAGGCGACGGTGATCGCGTGCCCATAGACGGCCAGGAACCGCTTGACGTTCCGAAGGGTCTCCCCACCGGACCCGGCGTCCGACGCGAGACGCGCGCGGACCTCCCTCCGTTGCTGGAAAACCAGCGTAATCACCTGAATCACCAGGCTGGCCGCATAAACCTCGAAAAGACCCCGCGTCACGCCCTCCGAAGCCCTGAGAATCTCGACAATCCTGACAAAGTAATACCCGTAGACGCCGAGATCCGTGAGGCGTCTCATCCAGACGTTCCAGTAGGCGGCTGTCTCGTCTTTCAGTGGAAGGAAGCGGACACTCGGCCGCAAGGGGGCGAAGAAAATCCGGCTCACGGCGAGCAAGGCCGTCCTCACAAAATAGGCCCAGGCCGCCGCCAGGGCGACCGCGGCCCCCAGGGGGTGAGGGAGCAGAAGGGTCAGCCCCACGAACACCGCCAGGAGCATCACCACCGCCGGGATCAGGCGAAACAAGGAGAGGCCGAGTGAAACCAGGAACTTCCGGATTCCGGGAGATCCGTCGGCCACCGTCAGCCGGTCCCCCATCCGGAGGGCGTATCTCCTCGAAAGAAGCGCGAGAACGATCGCCGCGCCGAACGCGGCGGCCAGTTTCCAAAGAAGGTCCGCCAATCGCAAAAGGAAACCCGGGTCCCGAGCCCGTCGCGTCCCTTCCTTGACCAGTCGGGGAATCGATTTGAATCTCACCGAGGCCTGACGGACGAGGACGTTGAGTCTTCCGACAACCCGCTCATACACGTTGACGAACGTCACGCTTCCCGCCGAGACCACCGGCCTCCGTCGGCCCGCTCGCTCCCGCTCGACAAGCCCCTTCAATTGCCAGATCAGCCTTTTCCGCTCCGCCGGGTCCTCCAGCGTCTTCAGCAACAGCTCGACGTCCGATGGGCCGCCGGCCGCCTTCGAAGCTCCGGGGGGCGCGCCCTCGCCGGAACGGGGCGCGGCGGAGACGGCGAGGCAGAGGAAGACCAAGCTCACGATCAGCCGGCACAGGCTCAATGGGAGTCGGGCGGGAATTTTCATTTCTCCTCGGGGTTCAGGCCGTTTGGCCCGCGCGGATCAGTTCCCAAAGGTGATTGGGGCTGAGCGGAAGGGCCGTCACCTCGACCCCCAGCGGCGACAGTGCGTCCTCGACGGCGCTCGCGATCACGGCCGGCGCCGGAATGGCGCCCCCCTCACCCGCCCCTTTCGACCCCAAAGGGGTGAAGGGCGAAGGGATCTCCAGGCTGTCCACTTCGATGTGGGGGGATTCCATGGTCGTCGGCTTCAGATAATCCATAAAATTGGCCGCCAGGAATTGTCCGCTTTCATCATAGATGAATTCCTCGTAAAGGGCCGCGCCGATCCCGTGGACGGTCGCTCCGTGGGCCAGCCCCTCGACGATCATTGGGTTGATCTCCGTCCCGCAATCGTGGACCATCCCGTATTTGAGGATCTTGACCTGGGCCGTTCCCGAATCGACCTCCACCATGGCGATGTGGACGGAGTTGCTGGCGAAGAGCTGGGCCCGCACGCGGCGTTCGGCATCGGGAAGATCGGCCTGCGGGTTGACATGATAGTGCCGGGCCTCGAGCCCCGCCTCCATTCCTTCCGGCAGCATGAGGAGGTCCCGGTAGGCGATCCGCGCGATCTCCGCGATCGGCATCGACCGCCCGCCCCCTCCCGCCTCCCGAACCTCGCCGCCTCCAATCTCCAGCGACGCCCTGTCCGATTCCATCAGGTGGGCCGCCAGATCGAGCAGCTTTGTCCGCACCTTGTTCGCCGCGCCCAGGATGGCCGCCGTGTCCGTCCCGGAGAACTTGTTCGAGTAATTCCCCGAAGCGTACAGCCACGGCGTGGTGTAGGAGTCGAACCAGGGCGCGACATGGACGACGTCGAGATGGACGCCCAGGGCGTCCGCGACGATCTGGGCCACGGTGGTCTCGTAACCCTGCCCGCTGCCCGCGTCCCCGACGGCCGTCCGGACCGATCCGTCCGCCTCGATCCGGACTAGGGCCGCCTCGCCCATCCCCGACGCCAGCCGCCGGCCGGTCGTCAGGATGTACGAGGAAAGGTTCGAGCTGCTGGGCTCGACGGCCGCGGCGATCCCGACCCCCACGCACCGCCCCTCGGCCCGGGCCTCCGCCTGGACCCTTCTCAGACCTTCGTAGTCCATCTGTTTCATGGCCCCGCGAAGCGTCGCGGGATAATCGCCGCTGTCGAAAACCGTCCCGGAGGGAATCCGGTAGGGAAAGGCCTCGGGGGGAATGAAGTTGCGAAACCGGATCTCGGCGGGGTCCAGGTCCAGCGCCTTTGCGATCAGGTCCATCATGCGCTCCGCGGCGAAGCACATAAAGGGCTTTCCGATCCCCCGGTTGGCCCCGGAGGGACATTTGTTAGTCAAAACAGCGTGCGCCTCGAAGCGGACGGCCGGGATGGTGTAACAATTCGTGAGCGTTCCCATCTTGAGAAGGCAGTGGACCGTCGGGTTGGCGAGGTTGTTCCCCTCATCCGCCCAGTCGCGGATCTTCCACGCCAGCACCTTCCCGTCGCGGTTGAACGCGGCTTCCATCTCGATCACCCCGTTGCAGGCGTGCATCAGCGCCATGAGGTTCTCCCGCCGGTCCTCGATCCACTTGACGGGCTTGCCCGCCTTCTTCGCCAGGAGGGCGGCGAGGAGAAGGTAGGGCGCGCGCCGCTTGTTCCCGAAGCCGCCGCCGATGTCCGGAATGATGAGACGAACCCGGGCCTGGGAAACGCCCAGGGCGTCGGCCAGAAGTCCCACCGTCAGCCCCGGCCGCTGGTCGTTGGACCAGATGGTGTAGCTGTCGCTCCCGATGTCGTAACGGGCGATGCACCCGAAAGTCTCGAGCGGCGTCGAAGTGTACCGCTGGATGGAGAACCGCTTCGCGAGGGTGAGGTCGGCCTCGGCGAACGCCCCGTCCACGTCGCCGAAAGTGAACGTGTCGGACCAGATGACGTTCGTTCCCATCTCGTCGTAAAGGAGCGACGCGTCGGGCCCCGCCGCCTTTTCCGGATCGACAACGGCGTCCAGCGGCTCATATTCGGCGCGGATGAGCTCAACGGCGTCTTCCGCCACGTACCGGTCCGCGGCCGCGACGGCGGCGAGCGCCTCTCCCACGTACCGCACGCGATCGATGGCCAGCGCGCCGTAGCCGAGCTTGACGGGGACCGGAATGAGCGACTTCATCGTGTGGCCGGCCGCATCCCGGCCGGTCAGGACGGCCTCCACGCCGGGAAGGCGCTCCGCCTCCGAGGTGTCGATGGAAACGATGCGGGCGTGGGGACAGGGGCTGCGATAGACCGCCGCGTGGAGTGTCCCGGGCAGGGCGAAGTCGTCCACGTAATTCCCCCGCCCGGTGATGAACTTGCCGTCCTCTTTCCGCAGGACCCGCCGACCCGTCCAGCCCTTCTCCGGTTCGTTCATAACGGGACCGCCCCCCGCGACGCTTCGGGCGCTTCCGCGCCCTCCCCGCTCCGCAGCTTCGGCGCGGCGTCCAGAACCGCCCGGACGATGTTGACGTATCCGGTGCACATGCAGAGATTTCCCGCCAGGCCCTCCCGGACCTCGGCTTCCGTCGGGTCGGGGTTTCGCTCGAGAAGCTCGCACGCCGTCAGAAGCATGCCGGCCGTGCAGAACCCGCATTGAAGGGCGTGCCGCTCGTGAAAGGCCTGTTGGAGCGGGTGGAGGCGGCCCTCCCGGCCCAGGCCCTCGACAGTCGTCACCTCGCACCCGTTCGCCTGAACGGCGAACGTCAGGCAGGACCGCGCCGCGGCCCCGTTCAGCAGGATCGTGCAGGCCCCGCACACCCCGTGCTCACACCCCAGGTGCGTCCCGGTGAGGCCGAGGTTTTCCCGCAGGAAGTCCGCCAACGTCCGGCGCGGCTCGACCTCGCCCCCCACCTCGGCGCCGTTCACCTTCAACCGGATTTCATGCCGCCGGATCACTGGGCCCTCTCCCGGGCGGCCCGCAGGGCGCGCTCGCTCAGGACGCCCGACAGGTGTTTTCGGAACTCCGATGAGGCATGAACGTCCCCCGGAGGGCGGACGGCATCGGCCGCGATCTTCCCCGCCTCCGCCAAGCGCTTCGGATCGAGCGGGCCTCCGCGCAGGAATTCCTCCGCCTCGGCCAACCGCAAGGGGCCCGCCGCGACGCCTCCGAGGACAAGCCGCGCGTCGGCGCACTTCCCGCCCGGGTCCAGCGCGACGCCCGCCGCGACGCACACGACGGCGAAGTCTCCATGCCGTCGGCTCATCTCCAGGAACGACCAGCCCCAATCATCGCCGGGCGCGGGGATGGACACCCCGGTCAGGATCTCCCCGGGCGCCAGGGCGGTCTCGAAATAATCCGTAAAAAACGCCGCCGCCGGAATCCCGCGCTTTCCGTCCGGACCTTCGGCGTGCAGCGTCGCGCCCAGGGCGACCGCCGCGACCGGGAGCTCGGCCGCGGGATCGGCGTGGGCGAGACTGCCTCCGACCGTTCCCCGGTTCCGGATGGCGGGATGGCCGATGAGGGGGACCGCCTCCGCCAGGAGGGGAAATGTCCGTGCGGCGGGGTGGTCCTCCAGCGCCCGATGCCGGGTGAGCGCCCCGACGCGCAGCGCCCCGTTTCCTTCGATGTAGTCCAGCGAAGTCAATGGGTTGACGTCGACGAGACAGGCGGGTCTCGCTAAGCGGAAACTGAGGAGGGGAACCAGGCTCTGCCCCCCGGCCAGAAGCTTGGCCTCTTCGCCGAACTCATCCAGATGATGAAGGGCCTCCTCGACCGAATCGGCCCGGCGATACTCGAAGGGAGCGGGTTTCATCCTACAACCGGAACAAAAGCATGGGATTCTGTTCGAAGATCATGGCCTCGTCCTCCGCCGGGAGCCGAAGCTTCTTGACGGTCGCCACGGGATCAGGGTCCTCGATGGGAAATGGGTAGTCCGTCCCCATCAGGACGCGCTCGCGGCCCACAAGCTCGATCAGGTGATTGATGTTGGCCCGATGATACAACAGGGTGTCGTAGTAGAACCAGGACAGGTATTGAACCGGCGACTTCTTCAGACCGTCCCCCATGATTTGGGGGTAGCGTTCATAGCCCCACTGGAGCCGGCCGATCAGGAAGGGCAGACATCCGCCGCCGTGAACCAGAACGACCTTGAGATCCGGATGCCGGTCCGCGACGCCCCCGAACAGCAGGCTCGCGGCGGCAAGCGTCGTGTCCAGCGGATTGCCGATCAGGTTGTTGAGGAAATAAGACGTCATCCGGTCATGTCCCGCCACGTTGTAGGGATGGATGACGACCGGCGCGCCCATCGACTCGGCCTGCTCCCAGAAAGGCTCGAACTCGGGATCATCGAGATTCCTCCCATCCACGTTGGACGCGATGGCCGCTCCTTTCAGGCCCAGGCGCTTCACGGCATGGGATAGCTCCTTCGCCGCCCGCTTCCCCGACTGAAGGGGAACCGTCGCCAAACCGGCGAGATGGTCTATCCCCGCGATGTCGGCCGCCAGGGTCTCATTCTGAAGCCGGCACCAGGCCGCGGCTTTTTCAGCAGGCAGGGAATAGCCGACGACGTCCAGCCAGGTGTAGACAAGCTGGAGATCGATCCGGCGGCTCTCCAGGAGCTTCTTTCGTTCTTTCAGCTCCCGCAGCCTCGGCCTGAGCGGCCTCGTCAGCGGGCCGTCCCCGAATCCGAGACACGGATTGCCCTCCTTGTCCCATTCGGTCCGGATGCCGAACCGATCGGGATGCTTCTCAATCTCCGAGATCGCGTCCGGAGCGCTATAGTGTCCGTGGGTGTCGATGATCATCTATTCAATTTCCCCTAAATGAGACCGGCCGCCGGGTTTCGGGTCGCCCTTGGTTTATGATACCCATTTTGGAGGGATTTGACACGTTCGGGATTCCCGAGCGAATCCCGCACCGCGGCGGGGTTGCGGGAAAAATCCCGCCGGGGTCATCGCCGTCTCCGTCCAACCGGCATTTGGCATCGCATGAGCGATCTCTTTCTGGCCCAGATTCTCGCCCTTCTCACGGCCTTCGGCTTTGCCTCCAGCGACGTCGCCGCCCGGTACGGCCTTCGAACCTCGACGCCCGTCTCGGCCATTCTCATGATGACCGTCATGACCCTCATCCTGTACGCCCCCGGGGCGGCGGCCGCCTTCCGATGGGAAGGGTTGAACCTGAAGGGCGCGCTGATCTTCCTGATTGCGGGCCTGGCCGCTCCTGGCGCGGCCGCCTTCTTTCACTATATGAGCTTCCGGAGAATCGGCCTTGCCCGGACCGTCAGCGTAGCGGGCTGCACGCCTCTCGTCACGGTGATCTTCGCCGTCCTGGTCTTGGGCGAGAGACCCGGGCCCCTGATTTACGCGGGCACGGTTCTGATTGTGGCGGGTGTGATGTCGCTGGCGAATGAGCGGAGGTCGTCCAGCCAAAAAATGGGGGCCGGAAAATCGGTCTGGCGCGATTTCATCTTTGCGGCCGGGGCGCTCTTGTTGTTCTCAACGGCCACGACACTTCGAAAGGTGGGGATTCAACTGCTCCCCGGCTTGAGCATAGCGCTGACGCTTTCAGGGATCGGGAGTCTCCTCGCCCTCGTCTGTTGGTATCCCTTTCTACCCCGGCGGGAGAGCTTCCGATTCAACCGCGTCAACTTCTGGCAGTTCGTCGCCAGCGGCGTTTTGGCGGCGCTGGGCCATCTGACGTTCTTCGCCGCGCTGAAGCTTGCCCCGCTCTCCAGCGTCGCGCCCCTCATCTTCACAACGCCGTTTTTCGCCGTGTTGTTCTCATGGCTGTTCTTCAGGGAGCT
>JASLXW010000103.1 GCA_030740135.1 Nitrospinota bacterium | reverse complement strand
CATCAACGAATACGGCGGACGGGAGGTCTTGCAGTACACGGACATCGACACGCCGAAGCCCGGCCCGAAGGACGCCCTGGTCAAAGTGGGGGCGACCGCGACAAACTGGTTCGACGTCATGGCCCGCAAGGGGGACTACAAGCCCTTCAAGACGTTCCCCCATGTCCTGGGCGGGGACGTCGCCGGCGAGGTGGCCGAGGTCGGCTCGGAGGTGACCCACCTGAAGGTCGGCGACCGGGTGGTCCTGTTCGCGACGGTGGTGGAAGACAAGCAGGACGAGTTCTGGCTTGCCGGGGACACCAACCGGGCTGTCAAGCGGATGTATTACGGCGCCCACCTGTGGGGCGGGTACGCCCAGTACATGAACGCATACGCCGAGAACTGGCTGGCCATCGGGGACAAAACCTCCTTCGAGGACTCGGCCGCCTTCAGCATGACGTACCTGACGGCCTGGCACCAGGTCGTGACCCGGGGCGGGCTGCGGCCCGGGGAGGACGTGCTGGTGCACTCGGCCGGGTCCGGGGTGTCGGTGGCGGCGATCCAGATCGCCAAGCTGACGGGCTGCCGGGTGATCACGACATCCTCCACCGAGGAGAAATGCAAGCGGGCCCTGGAGCTGGGCGCGGACGCCGCCGTCAACTACCGTGAGCAGGACGTGGTGAAAGAGGTGAAGGCCCTCACCAACAACCGGGGCGTGGACTTGGTTGTCGATAACATCGGAGAGGACACCTGGGACGCGAGCGTCCGCTGCCTCGTCCGGGGCGGGCGGATCACGACGTGCGGCGGGACGAGCGGCTATAACGTCCCGATGAACATCGCGCACGTGTTCCACAAGGAGCTGAGCATCATCGGTTCGAACTACGGATTGATCAAAGAAGCCAATACGCTGAACAAGCTCCTGGACCAGGGCATGTTTGAAGTGGCCCTCGACCGGGTGCTCCCGCTCAAGGACGCCGCCGAAGGTCACCGGGTTCTGGAGGATCGGGAGAACTTCGGCAAGGTGGTCCTGAAACCGGAGTTTTAACCCGAGAGTGTAAATTGGGCGGAATTTCTTCTTCCGGATGCGGGTTGAATTCGGGAAAGTGGAGAGACCGCTCGGAAATCCCCCCGCCGCCGATGAAGTGTGCGTGACCGAGCCGAACCGGGGCGATCCCGCCCCGGGACCCCCGCAAATCGGTGTCAACTGATCACCGCGGATAAGACTAATAAATCCCAGGCGCCCGCCTTGGCAAGGAAAACGCGGCGCTTTTTGTAAAAATTCCGTTACTATATCTATCATTATGTATAGTGAAATAGGATTTGAACCGTTAAAAGAAAGAAAGGCTATGCCTTTTGACATTTTCATATCCGACAAACGGTGCGGGCGGCCAAACCCGCGTGGTTCAGGTTGGTCTTTGAAGGCCCCCGGCCTTGACAGACACAGCGTGAATCCGGACGAGGGTTTGGAAGAGCCGGCCGGGCGAATCGGGATTTCCAAATGCGCTATCATGATCTTTACAAGAAAGAATTTCCCAGAAATGTCGATTTTTCCCGTGCGAATGCTCCAACCGGCAGTTCAATCGCCGCCGTCGAAAGCATACCGGACTCATCCCCCCCCCGGTTGAATCCGCTTGCGCGGCCCCTCCCGAGCTCACGGTTCCTGCCGGGCCGGAAACCGCCGAGCCGCAATCCGGCGGCCCCTCTCTGGGAGAGCGGCTCACGGAAGAAAATGGCTCGCGGCTCTATCGGAGGTTTCAAGAGGCCCTGACCCGGCTGTTGCGGGAGACGGCGGCCGACCAGCGGATTCGGCTGGACTCCCTGCTTCCCTTGATCGATCAGATGGTGACGCGGGACGATCTGCTGAAAGGCCCGCTGTCGAAAACCGCGCTGGGCCATGGAAGCCCGGACAACGCCCTCACGGACCACCTCCTTCACGTGGCCATCCTTTCGGTCAAGATGGGGAAGGAGCTGGGGTAGGAAGTCGCGCGGCTCCACCGGCTTGCGGTGGCGTCCTTGTTGCACGACGTCGGAATGTGCCTGGTCCCGCAGAATCTTCGCCACAAGAAGGGGTTCCTTACCTCCAGCGAGCTGGCGGTCCTGTGCCGCCATTCCAGTTACGGCTATCAGCTCATCAAGGCCCTCGGGGGCGGCGAATCTGAAAAGATGGCCAACGTCATCCGTCAGGAGCATGAGCGGGAAGACGGCTCCGGATATCCCCACGGCCTCTCCGGCGGCGACATCGACGAAATCTCCAAGGTCATCGCGGTTTCCGACGTCTATGAGGCGCTCACTTCCGACCGGCCCCACCGCGCCGGCGTGCTCCCGAACCAGGCCATCAAGGAGATGGTTGACGTCCGCCAGCGGGAGTTCTCCCCGCGCGTGTTGAAGGCGATGCTCGAGCAGATCTCCATCTTTCCCTTGGGCAGCTTGGTGGTTCTGAACACGGGCGCCATCGCCCGGGTGATCGAGGTTCACGAGAATTCGCCCATGCACCCCACCGTCCAGTTCATCCATGGTCCCGACGATGGGGACGGCCGCGTGCTCTCCCTCCAAGAGAACCCCCACATCCGGGACTGCATCAACGAGGCGAGCCTGGACAAGCTTCAGTACGCGTTGAAAAGGGAGCGCGCCGCCGGCCGATACTTCGTCAGCAGCCGCACCCGTTGGCGGCGAAAGTGAAGCAGGCCCGGGAGTCGGTCGCGCAACGCCTCCGGCCAACACCCGCCTGAACCGGCAAAGACGCCGCCCGGCCCTCAGAGATAAAGTTTCCCTTCCCGCGTCCCGCGTCGGAAACGGGACTTTTCCCCGTCAGCCTTCAGGGCCGCCCCCACGGCGTTTCCCGCGTCAGCGGGTCCCGGGCGCCATCGGGCTCATCCATGAGCCGCTCGGGGCGTCCCGCTCCTCCTGCCGATAAAAGGCCCGGGTGCGCCGCGTGGAAATTGCGGTTTCGACCGAATCATTATCAGGACGGTCCCGAGTCCGCGCCGCAAGGGGGTGCGCGGGATTGCGCAGCCTCCTTTGCCGGAAATGGCCCCTGAAGGTTGCGGGCCTCCGGGTTCCAGGGGTATCATTCCACTTTCCTGATTCCGTCGAATGAGTGTCGCCTGCGCTCTCATCAAAGGAGGGAGAGGGGACGGAGGACCGCCTTCATCCCGGCGGCACGCCCTTGCAAGCCTGGAGATCGAGAAGGATGGAAAAGCGCTCGCTCGGACAAACCGGATTGGAAATGACCGTCATCGGCTTTGGCGCGATGACCATCGGCGGAATGTTCGGACCCGTGGACGACGCCGTGAGCAACCAAGCCCTCCACGCGGCGATCGACGCGGGGATCAATTTCATCGACACCTCCGACGCCTACGGTCAGGGGCACAGCGAGGAAGTGATCGGCAAGTTCCTCAAGGAGCGCTCCGACCGGGACGGGATCATCATCGGCTCCAAGGGCGGGAACAACATGGCGACGGGGGTCTACGACTTCTCGACGGAATACATCCGCGGGTGCGTCGAGGGAAGCCTCAAGCGCCTCGGCGTGGACGCCCTCGATCTCTACCTCCTTCACAACCCCACGGTGGACAACCTCAACGCCGAGGACTGTTTCGGCCTGCTCGACGACTTCAAGGCCCAGGGCAAGATCAAGCACTGGGGTGTTTCGCTGAACACCCTGCCCGAGTGCGAGCTCGCCGTCTCGGGCGGCCGGCCCGAGGTCATGCAGATGGAATACAACATCCTCCAGCAGGGACCCGAGGAGGCCTTCGCCCGGGCCAAGGCGGCGGGGGTGGGCGTCATCTCGCGCGCACCCCTCAGGCGGGGCTTCCTTTCAGGACGCTTTGGGGAGGACCACGCCTTCGTCGAGGGAGACCGGCGCAGCCGGATCCTGAGCCAGGAGAACATGCGGAAGTTCCAGGGCGGCCTGGACAGGCTCCAGGAGACGGCGGCCGAGGCGTGCCGGTCCCCGGCCGAGGTGGCGATTCGCTTCTGTGTTTCGGACCCGAACGTTTCAACGGTCATCCCGGGGATCCGCACGCCGGAGCAGGCCAGACAGAACGCCGACGCCGGCGCGCCCCTGTCCGCGGATCTGGTGGAGAAGCTTCGCGGCGGTCTCCCTCGCATAGCGAAGGGGCGAGGGGGGGGGAGGCGGGACCGGCTCGCGGTCTTCCGAGGGAGCCTTCTCCTTGGGTTTTTACGAAAATCACGTTTTCCCCCGTTTGATGGACCTCACCATGGGGAGCGGAAACGCGAAGAAGCAGCGCGGGGAGGCCCTGGCGCCGGCCTATGGCGACGTCCTGGAGATCGGGTTCGGGACCGGACGGAACCTGCCTCATTACCCCGCCGCCGTCACGTCCTTGACGGCCATCGACCCGGCGGACCTGCTGCCCGGGAAGCGGGATCGGCGGATCGCCGAGGCGCGGATGCCCGTCGAGCGGGTCGGACGCGGCGCGGAGACGCTGCCGTTCGAAAACGAACGGTTCAACTGCGCGGTGAGCACGTGGACGCTTTGCACGATTCCCGACGCCGTGGCGGCGGTTCGGGAGATTGCCCGGGTCTTGAAGGCAGGGGGACAATTCCTCTTCCTCGAGCACGGCCGGAGCGACGACGCGAAGGTCGCGAGGCGGCAGGACCGCTTCAACCCCATTCAGCGGAAGATCGGGTGCGGCTGCAACATGAACCGCCGCATCGACGCGATCATTCGGCGGGGGGGCATGGAGATGGTGTCGCTCACGCGCTATGTCATGGACGGCGCCCCGCGAGTCCTGGGCGAGATGTACCGGGGGACCGCGAAACCCGCCGGGACGTCCGGCCGCCCCGCGTCATAGACGGACCTCTTTCAAGGAGAAGCGCCTGATGAACCGCAACGCCGCGGCGGCAATGCTCCTCTCGCAGATGGAATGCCCCGCTTCGATGGAGGCCGAGTTTCACGACTGGTACGACCACGAGCATATCCCCGAGCGCATGGCCGTCCCCGGATTTCAGAGCACGATGCGCTATGAGGTCGAGGGCGACGGGCCGCGATACCTCGCCCGTTACGACCTGGAAGACCTGTCCGCCCTCGAGCACCCCGACTACGTGAAGGTGAAGGCGAACCCGTCGAAGAGGACGGAGAAGATCCTCTCGTCCGTCTCCCTGTTCACCCGCTACGTCGCCACGGTCTTCTCCGACCGACGCCAGGACGGCGCGCCCGAGCGGCCCGAGGAGGCGCCGTACATCCTGATCGCCGCCTTCGCCGTCCCCCGGGAAGAGGAAAAAGACTTCGACGCCTGGTACGAGGAGGAGCACACCGACCTGCTCATGAAGGCAGAAGGTTGGTGGCGGTGCGTCCGGCTGAAGGTGGGCTCGGGGGATCCCGAGCCCTGGACCGACATCGCCGTCCACGAGGTCGCCGGCCTCGACACCCTCGAATCCCCCGAGCGGCTGGAATCCCGAAAGACGCCGTGGGCCCGGCGCATGCAAAACCGGCCCTGGTTCCAGGCGGGCGGGATGATCGTTTACCGGAAGTTCGCCGCTTTCGATTCCCGGGAGGGATAAAAGATGAACAAGGGCGCGGCGCTTTTCAGGCGCTTGCCCGCCCGCCGGGCTGCGGGAGTCAACCGACCCGAGCCTGGCCGGCGAAAGGCTTTCGGGGGGTTCCCAACCCCTGGGGGGGATTCCACACCCCTGGGAGAAGTTCGCAACTCCGGGTAGAGGTCCAGGGAGGCGGTTTTTTCAGAAAGCCCCTCCGGCAATCATTGTCCTGCTGCTCCGAAATCCTTTAGGGAGGATTCAGGATGGAAACCCTTGCGGTCACGAACATCGGCGCGATGATTTCCGGCTCACTCGAAACCGGTCTGATCGACGCGGACACCCTGCTCGTGGAAGACGGCCGGATCGCCGAGATCGGAAAAGGCCTGGACACCTCCGGGGCCGACCGGGTTCTGGATTGCGTGGGGACCACCGTCGCCCCGGGTCTGATTGACGGCCACCTTCACGTCGTCATCGGCGATTACACCCCCCGCCAGAAGACGGTGGATTTCCTGGAGAGCTGGGTTCACGGCGGCGTCACCAGCGGCGTCTCGCCCAGCGAGGTCCACGCGCCCGGTCGCCCGAGCGACCCGGTGGGGGTCAAGGCCCTGGCCATCGCCGCCCAGCGGTGTTTCAGCAACTTCCGGCCGGGCGGGCTCAAGATGCACGCGGGGTCGGTGATCATCGAGCCCGGGTTGAGAGAGAAGGATTTCGAGGAGCTGGCCGAGGCGGGCGTGTGGCTCGCCAAGGTGGGCTTTGGAAGCTTCGAGCGCCAGGTGGATTCCGCGCCCATCGTCCAGGCCGCCCAGCGCCACGGGTTGAAGGTCCTGTGCCATACGGGCGGCGCGTCCATCCCCGGCAGCTCCTCCGTCATGGCCGAGGACCTGATCGAGATCCAACCCGACATGGCGGCCCACATCAACGGCGGCACGACGGCGCTGCCGGACGAGGGCCTGGAGCGGATCATCGTGGAGACCGAGATCGCTCTTCAGATTTGCCAATGCGGAAACCTGCGCTCCGCGCTCCTGACCGTCGAGCGGTGTGTGGCGCTGGGCCGGCTGGGCCGGATCAACATCGCCAGCGACTCCCCCTCCGGGACCGGCATCCTCCCCATGGGGGTGATCAAGTCGATCGTGGAGCTCTCCTCGATGGCCTCCCTGAAACCGGAAGACGCCTGGGCGCTGGGCAGCGGCACGCCGGCGGACCACTGGGGACTCGGCGATCAGGGCAAGATCGAGGTGGGCCGGGCGGCCGACCTCGTCGTCATGGACGCGCCCCTCGGCTCCGTGGCTCCGGACGCGGTGAGCGCCATCGCCCTCGGGGATATCCCGGGGATCACCGGCGTTCTCATCGACGGCCGGGCCTGGGCGATGAAAAGCCGGAACACGCCGGCCTCGACGCGGTTCTGCAAATGGGTCCGCGTGAGCGCGGCGGACTAGGCGAGGCCTCCGGCGCGCCGGGACGGGCAAAAACCGGATTGCTCACCAACGGTAGACACACCGGCCCCCATGCGGGCGCGACTCAGCGCGCGATAAGGACGCCCTCCATGCCGAAGGTCCGGTGACCGGGTTTGTCGCAGTAGAGGATGCACTCCCCGGCCTCGGGAAGACGGGATGTCCCCGGACGCGTTTCCCCGGCGGGGAGATCCAGGGAAAGGATCACCTTGCCGTCCGGCGTCTTGACCGTGAGGTTGTGGCCCAGGGAGGCGCCGTTCCTGACCTTGAGCTCGAGGTTTTTCCCGGCCGAGGCGAGGATCCGGTTGGGCCGGAAGTGAAAGCTCCCGGCTTCGATGGAGATCGCCTCCTCACCGGCCCGGACCTTCCGGGCGCGTCCCTCGACGGTCGACACGGGCGCGCACCCCGCCGCCGCCAGCCCCAAAATTTCCAGGACCATTCCGGGCAGCCAGCGCCCGGCCGGTGGACCGGACCGCTCCGCAGCATCCAGCGTGTCCCGCGGCATGCCTGACCTCCTTTCGGGAATCTCCCCGGACGTTCGGATTCGGGCTCCTGTCCGCGGGGACGATCTTGTACTGAAGAGGGGGGGCGGTGAGCCTCCGCCTTTCCCGTTCGATGGCTGGGGCAAAGCGTCTCTCGTCTTTTGGGGTCGTTGTTTTCCCATCCCGCGTGGACAGGGTGAGCGAACAACCCGCCTCTTCTCCTCGCGGGAAGCGCGGGTCAACCGCCGCGCGAGATCGAGATCAGGGCGATGCCGATGCAGACCACAACCGCGCTGATCGCCAGACGCCACGTGATCTGTTCCAGCTGCTGAAAGAAGATGCGCGAGATCAGGGCGGAAAACAGCGCCATCGTGTAAATCAGGGGCGTGGTGAAGCTGACGCTCGAGGCGCCCATGGCCGAGAAGTACGCGAAAAAGGCCGTTGAATAGAAGACGCCCGCGGCGAGAAAGGTCGGGAACGCGCGGCGGTCCACGTTCCATCGGTTGTCCCGGGGGATCGCCGGCGTCATCGAGAACATGAAAAAGAGCGCCCCCAGGCCGGAGATGGCGTTCCCGAGGATCCGATCCGGCTGCGCCAGCAGTCCCAACCGCATGAACACGGGGCTCGTGCTGTAAACCAGGGCGGGGAGCAACCCCAGGAGCGCGGTCCGGAGGTGGATGCGGATCTTCGAGCGATCCATCACGACGTTCATGATCCCGCCGACGATGAGGAGAGCGCCGGCCAACAGAAAGATCGAGGGGCGCTCGCCCAGGAACACCACGGCGATCAGGATGCTGAACAGCGGGGTGAACGCCACCAGGACGGACGCGCGCGACACCCCTATCCGCCGGACGCTGAAGTAAAACAGGAGCCGTCCGGGACCCGTCGAGCAAATCCCCATCAGCAGATACCAAAGCGCCGCCGTCCAGGATTGCTCCGCACCGAGCCCCCGGAAGCAGACCGCGGCCGCGAAGGCCGCAAAAACCACGGACGACGTGATGACAGCCGCGACGTAGGGGCCGGCGGTCCGGATCCCCAGACGGGTGAGGACGTCACCGGTCCCGAACAGGAATCCGGCGAACAGTCCCCACAGGAGCCCCGTGCTCAGCATGCGCCGCCTTCTAAGTCGAGCGGGAAGATCGATGTCCAACCCGGATTGGATCGGACGAATGTCCGGCGGCCCTTCCGCCGGAAGACATTATGCCACCGTGGACGCACCTCGCGCAGACCGTCCTTGAACCGAGACCTCGCCTCGCGTGTCGGAGAGGCGCAAGTGGGCGGGAAAAGGGGGACGCCTTCGGCCCGGGGCCTTATCCCCCCTTGGAGATGGAAATCAGGAAGACGCCGATAAAGACCACCACGCCCCCGACGGCGAGACGCCACGTGATTTGTTCGAGCCTTTGAAAGAGAAGGCGAGCGAGCAGGATGGCGAACAGGGGCGAGGTGAAAGCGAGGGACGCCACAAAGCTGACGATCTCCGACCCGAGGGCCGCGTGGTAGGCATAGAACGCGACACTGTAGCATACGCCCGCGCCGAGGAATTTCGGGAACCCGCGCCGATCCGCGCCCCAACGGTCCTCGCGGGAGACGGTTTTTTGCAATGTCAGGAGAAAGGTCAGCGCCCCGACGGACGAGAGCAGGCTTCCCAGAGCGGGATCGGGCAGGGATTGCATCCCCAACCGGATGAAGAAGGGCGTCAGGCTGAGGAAGAGGGTGGGCAGCAGGCCAAGCAGAGCGGCCCGGGGGTCAATCCGAATGCCCCCGCGGTCGGTCACGACGCCGACCAAGCCCCCGACGATAATCACCGCGCCGAGAACCACGCGCCATGACGGCCGCTCCCCCAGGAGGGCCACGGCCGTGACCATGCTGATCAGCGGGGTGATGATCACCAGGACCGAGGCCCGGGAGACCCCGATCCGGCGAATGCTGTAGTAGAACAGGAGCCTGCCGGGCCCGATCGCCGCCACCCCCGTCAACAGGAACCATCCCATGGCCGGCCACAGGGCCCCGGCCATCACCCCTTCGGCCGACACGATGACCGCAAAGAAAACGAGGGTTGTCCCGGAGTTGATAACCGCCCCGGTGAAGGGGGTCCCGTTGCGCACCCCCAACCGCGTCAACAGGTCTCCGCACCCGAAAGCGAACCCGCACAACAGCCCCCAGAACAGTCCCATGCTCACAATCAGGATATCCTTGGAAAGAGAGCGGGAATCGCAGCGTCTCTTTGGGAAGAAGCCGGAACCAGGGCCGGCAAGCCCTCCGCGAGAGGTGGCATTATGCCACGTTGATGAAGAAACGACAGTGATTTCTCTGCGCGGGCTCCTGTATCATCGGGTTCCATGTTTCCGAGCGCGAAGGGGCTTTACGGGAGGAAATCCGCGGTGACAGACAGCACAGCGAAATACTTCGAAGACTTCGAGGCCGGCGAGCGATTCACGACGGGCGGCCGGACGGTGACGGAGTTCGACGTCATGACGTTCGTCACGCTCACGGGGTATCTGGAGCCCCTCTTCATCGACGCGGAGTACATCCGGGAGAAGAGCGGGTTCGGCGAGCGGATCGCGCCGGGGCTTTTGACGACGGCCTTCGCCGACGCCCTGATCGCCCAGACGGGCGTCCTCCACGGGACGGGGATGGCGCTCCTCGGGATTCAGGACTTGAAGATGAAGGCCCCCGTCAAGGTGGGCGACACCATCCGGGTGGAGGTGGAGATCACCGAGAAGCGGAAGACCAAAAATCCCGACCGGGGGGTGGTGACCTCCAGGCAGGTCGTCCGCAACCAGAGGGGCGAGGCGGTCGTGGAATACATCGTGAGCCGGTTCATTCGGCGGCGGACGTGAGGGATATTTCTCGTCCGGCGAATCTGAAGCTAAAGCAGGGAAAGCGGCGCCGGCAGGCAAGCTGCCAATGGCGATCAGGACAATCCAAGATCGATGCCTGAATCGATGATGCGGGAGTCTGCCGGGCAAGATGCCCGGCCTGCCGATGCAGGGGTGGTGGGGCGGGCATCCTGCCCGCCCGTCTATGCCTACCGCATGGATTGATTTAGGGGATTATAAAGGTTTTGACACCAATTGGGTGAGCTGTTGCACCACCAGGGGAAAGAGATCCTGGTGGCGGTGAT
>JASLXW010000102.1 GCA_030740135.1 Nitrospinota bacterium | reverse complement strand
AAAATGGAGAATACGGATCCCTACCCAAGGAGATGTCTCACATCTATCTGAACCTATACAATGGTCTACGCCGGTTTCACTTTCAAAATGGCTCCCTCATTGTCGCTGATAATCCAAAGCAAAGTGTATTTTACGGCGGCAATCAAACCGGCGGCCGAGCCCGTGGCGGGGTCAGGGTCATGGAGACGTTGGGAGAATCGGCCCGAAATCAGGACGGTCCTTCAATTTCCGCCGCCGTCGTCATTGAGCCGCGGGACCGATTAGTGATAACTTCAACAGGTGCATCGCGCGTTCGGGAGGGGGAGGGGGAAGATTTTGCTCTCTGTCGAAGACGCCGGACGGCGGGCGGTTGAAAAGGCCCCCTTTCTGGGATCGGAAAAGGTCGAGGTCCTCGCGGCCCTGGGGCGCGCGAGCGCCGAAGACGTTGTTGCGGCCTTCGACCATCCCCGGTGGGAAAAGTCCGCCATGGACGGATTCGGCTTCCGGGCGGACGACACGGCGGGGGCCGCGCCCGCGAGTCGCGTCCGGCTGAAGATCACCGAGACCCTCACCGCCGGGGGCGAGGCCGGCGGCGCCCTCGGACCGCAAGAGGCCGTTCGCATCATGACCGGCGCGGTTGTGCCTGCGGGCGCGGACGCCGTCGTCCCGCTGGAAGAGGCCCGGGCGGAGGACGGCGTTCTTCAATTTGAGGACCCGATCCCCGCCGGCCAGTACGTCCGAAAGCCCGGCGACGAGATCCGCGCGGGCGCGAGACTGCTGGACCGGGGAGAGGAGGTTCGGCCCGGCCACATCGAATCCGTCACGACGATGGGCAGGACCCATCTCGAGGTGGGCCGCGAACCGGCGGTCGCGGTTTTCTCGACGGGCGATGAAGTGGTCGAGCCGGAGGACCACCGAACCGTGGAGGGCGGCCTGGGGCACGGACAGTTTTACTGTTCCATCAATTACTACATGGCCGCCCTGGTCGAGCGGGCGGGGGGGGCGCCCCTCCGGATGGGGATCGCCGCCGACAGCCGGGAGGCCATCGGCGAGCGGCTCCGCCGGTGCGCCTACGCCGACGTGGTCATCATCACCGGCGGGACGGGCAAGGGGGACAAAGACCTGGTCGAGCCGGGCATGCGGGAAGCCGGCGCGGAGATGGTCTTCAAGGATGTGGCGATGTGGCCCGGCACGTATTCCGCCTTCGGCCTTCTGGGCCGCGCTCTGGTGTTCAACGTGCCGGGAAATCCGTCGGCGGCGCACATCTGCTTTGAATTTTTTGTTCGGCCCGCCTTGCGCAGAATGGCCGGATTCCGCCGACCCTTTCGAGGATTGAGGCAGGTCCGCCTGGGCGCTGAAGTCCGCGTCAAGCCACGGGAGGGCCTGCCGAATTACGTCCGGGGCAGGGTGAGGCACGACCCTTCGGACGGCTCTTTGGTTGCGATGCCCTGGAAATCCGAGCTTCTCGCCCCGTCGAGAATGAACGCCTTCCTGGTGATCCCCGCCGGGGTGGGCCGCATCGAGGAGGGCGGGCGCGCCGCGGCGGCCATCTTTTCGCCCCCGGACGATGAGGAGGACGGCCCGGCCTGACGCGCCGCGGCGGGGGCCTCCGTCGCCCCGCCGGCTGAATTGTGGAAATGAATCCCCGCCTGTTCTGTCTTCATGGGCGGGGGAACGGGAGAAGGGCTTGTTTCCGATCTCGTCGATGTGGAATCGCGCCTGAGAGAGCTCGGGATCGAGCTTCCGGCGCCTCCCGCCCCGGTGGGCGCTTACGTGGCGGTCAGGAGGTCGGGGCGTCTGTTGTTCGTTTCCGGGCAGATCCCCCTGATGGATGGAAAACCGCGGTTCCTGGGAAAGGTCGGGGCGGACCTGAGCGTCGAAGAAGGAAAGGCGGCCGCCTGAAGGCCGGCCGGCCGGCGTCCCGGTGTTGAAGCATCCCGGAACCCTCCGGGGGGGAATCCTTTGGCCTCGCGAAAGCAACAGCGCAGGGAATTCGAGGCGTCGGCCCTCGTTCACCTGGACGCCATCTACCGGGCCGCACTGCGGTTGAGCCGTGATCCGGCCGACGCCCAGGACCTTTCCCAGGAGGTGTTCCTGCGGGCCTATCGATCTTTCCACCAATACGAGCGTGGAACGAACTGCCGGGCCTGGCTGTTCAAGATCCTGAAGAACGCGTTCATCAATCGTGAGCGCTCGATGAGCCACAGCCGGGCCAATGTCTCGATCGATGACCCCGAGACGGGCGGAGAAGCCTGGCTGGAGGAAGCCTCCATGGAGGCGGGGGAAGGCCCGGAGGATCGCCTGCTCAGCAATCTGACGGGGGAGCAGATCAAAGAGGCGATGGAAAGGCTTCCGGCGCATCTTTATCCTGTCCGAAGTGGAGGGGTTCACGTATAAGGAGATCGCGGGGATTGAGGACTGTCCGCTGGGGACGGTCATGTCCCGCCTTTTCCGCGCCAGACGGGCCCTGTAATCCGCTTTACGGGAGTACGTGGAAGAACGGGATGTCCAGGTCGAGGAATCCGGAGGATAGGCCGACGGCCGGCCGTTGGAAATCCGAAGGCGCGGACCGGCCTCGGAGGAATTCAGTCCATTGAGGAAGTCTGAGATGAGGAGACACACGATTTGCGGACCCTTCTTGCGCGGGGCGTTCACGAGGGTTTGCTTGTTTGTCTGGATTGCGCTGTTCCCGCTGGCTGCGGGCGTCTCCCCCGCGGGAGGCCAAGGCCCGGGGTTCCGGCAGGCGAGGACGCTCGAGGAGACCTTCATCCGGATCGCCGAGTCCGTAACGCCGGGGGTCGTCTTCATCCGGACCGTTGGGACCCGAAAGGCGTTCGCGGCGAGGGGCCGGAAAAAAGAAGGTCCCGCGCCGCCTCGGGGGATCATTCCGCGTAGAAGCTTCGGCTCCGGATTCATTTTCGACGCCGAAGGGCACATCCTCACGAACCATCACGTACTGGAAGGGGTCAAACGGATTACGGTGGTCCTTTCCGATGGGAGTGAGCACCCGGCCGAGTTGGTCGGGACGGACAAGAGGACCGACTTGGCGGTGATTCGGATACTTACGAAGGATCGCCCGGCGAGCGTCCGCCTCGGCGATTCGGACCGGCTGCGCACCGGGCAATGGGCGATTGCGATTGGCCATCCCTACGGTCTGCGGCGGACCGTCACGGTGGGCGTGGTCAGCGGGATCGGCAGGACCGGCATGGGCATCGCCCATTACGAGAACTTCATCCAGACGGACGCCTCCATCCATCCGGGAAACAGCGGCGGCCCCTTGGTCAACCTGAAAGGCGAGGTGATCGGCGTCAATACGGCCATCATCCCCCGGTCGAACGGCGGAATCGCCTTCTCCATCCCCATCAATATGGCCAAGTGGGTTGCGCGATCCCTCATCCAAAAAGGGGTCGTCGAGCGTGGATTGCTCGGCTTGATGATCCAGCCGTTCTCATCGGACCTGGCCGCCAAGTTCGGACTCGATAGGCCGGTCGGGGCGCTCGTCTCCGATCTCATGAGGGACGGGGCGGCGATGAAAGCGGGGATCAAACGGGGGGATGTCGTGTTGGAATTCAACGGCCGCCCGGTCCGGGATGTCCCGGAGCTCCAGCGATTCGCCGCCGCGTCGCCGCCGGGCGCGGTTGTGAAGCTGGGCATCCAACGCAACGGAAGACGCCTCCGGGTCCCCCTCGTCATGGGGACGCTGCAACCCCCCCGGGCGGCGCCCAGGCCCGAGCCGGCGCCGGAAAAATCCTCATACGGCTTGAAGGTGGGCGCGTTGACCCAGGGGATGACCAGGGTGCTCGGCATGCGCGGCGTGCGGGGCGGGGTTCAGGTCATGGCGGTCCGCGCGAACAGCCGTGCGTCCTTTGACGGGTTTCAGGTGGGTGATGTCATCAAAGCGGTCGAAGGCCGGCCCGTGCGGGACGAGGCGGCGTTCCGGGAGGCCCTCCGGAAGGCCCCGGAGAAAGTCCTTGCGCTCATTTACCGGACAGGGCGGAGCCTGTTCCGGGTTCTTCACGATCCGCACGACCGGCGCTGATCGGCCGGTCTCCCGTTTCGCCAGGAGGCGTTTTGCACCCGGTCCTGTTCGAGCTCGGCCCGATTGTGGTTCGATATTACGGCCTGATGTACGTGGTCGCCCTGTTGGTCGGCGTCTGGCTCATCCGCAAGGAATCCGATCGAATCGGCCTCGGGCTGTCGAAGGACGAAGTCGCCAATTACTGTTTGTACGGTCTGATCGCGGGGATCGTGGGCGGGCGGATTTACTACGTTGTCTTCAACTGGTCCTATTACGGCCAATACCCCTTGCAGATCCCCGCCATCTGGAACGGCGGACTGGCGATCCACGGCGGGGTGATCGCGGGGGCTCTGTACACGCTGTGGTACACGCGCCGGCGGGGGGTTCCGATCTGGCGGCTGGGCGACGCCGTTGCGCCCGCCTTGATCCTGGGGCAGGCCTTCGGGCGGTTCGGGAACTTCATGAACGGCGACGCCCACGGCGTGCCCACGGCGCTCCCCTGGGGGATCGTATTCCCAGCGGCGAGCATCGCCGGCCGGCAGTTCCCGGGACAGCCCCTGCACCCCGCCATGCTTTACGAGCTCCTCCTGAACCTGTGCTGGTTCGCCGTCCTTTGGGGCGTTCGAAAGCGTCCCCACAGGGACGGGATGGTCTTCGCCCTCTATGTCATCCTCTACTCGGCCGGCCGGTTCATCGTCAGCGCGTTCCGGGCCGACAGCCTGATGGTTGGAGATCTCCGGACCGCGCAGGTGATCAGTGTTTTGCTCATCGCCGTCGGGGCCGCCTGGATCGTGCGCGGCCGCCTGTGGTCCGCGCCGGGGGATCACGCCTGAATGACGGGCGCGCGTTTGAGGACGGCTTGGGCGGCCGCTTCCCGGAGACCGGGCGGTTGAGGCTTCGCGACAAGGTGGCGCTGGTGACGGGGGGCGGCAGGGGGATCGGTCTGGGGATCTCCCGATGCCTCGCGGAAGAGGGCGCCTCGGTCGCCGTCGCCGACGTGGTCGGGGCGGCCTCCCGGGAGGCCACCCAGTCCTTGCAAGAAACGGCCGGAGATCCCCTCGCCCTGGAGATGGATGTTCGGGACGAGGCCTCCGTCCGGGATGGGGTCGGCAAGACGCTGGAGCGGTACGGGCGGATCGACATCCTGGTCAACAACGCGGGCGTCCTGGGCGGGATGGCCCTGGGCGCGCCGTTGGCCGACCTGTCCATCGAGCATTGGGACCGGGCGTATGAGGTGAACGTCCGGGGGACCTTTCTGGTCTGCCGGGAAGTGGCACCGCACATGAAAGAGCGGCGGCAGGGAAGGATCCTCAACATCGGGTCCCGGGCGGGACGGGACGGACGGGAGACGCTTCCCCACTACGGGACCACCAAGGCGGCGGTCATCAACTTCACGATGGCCCTGGCCAAGGAGCTGGCGCCCGCCTTTGTCAACGTCAACGCCGTCTGTCCCGGTCTGGTCTGGACGCCGATGTGGGATGAACTGGGCAGGCTTTACGCCGCGAAGTTTTCCGAATTCGCCGGGATGTCCCCCCGGCAGGTCTTCGATGAGTTCGTCGCCCGGCAGCCGCTCAAACGGGAGCAAACCCCCGAGGACATCGGCCGGGCCGCCGTATTCCTGGTCTCGGAAGACGCGCGAAACATCACGGGACAGGCTCTGTTGGTGGATGGTGGGTCAGTGATGTATTAAATCTATTTACAATAAGTTATATGGGGGATATAAATGTATTGCTTTAGATTATTGGCCTCTGAGGTCATCTCAGAAGAATGGTTGATTGCTCTCTCGTAAGGCACTACACTTTCATTAGATTGAAGGGTTTTCTCCGGCCCGACCGGGCGGGGGCCTGAATGTTGCGGCGAGTCGGGCCGGATGTGGTTGAAATAGCTGGGTTAACACCCCTGGAGTCGAGATGTTCGGATTAGTCAAAAAGATGGTGGGCACCAAGAACGACCGGGAGTTGAAGCGCCTCGGCGAGTACATCGAGCGGACGAACGCGCTGGAGCCGGGGATCCGGGAGCTCTCGGACGAGGAGATCCGCGCCAAGACGGATGAGCTCCGAGGACGCCTGGCCGACGGTGAAACCCTGGAAGACCTGCTGCCGGAGGCCTTCGCCGCTTGCCGGGAGGTCGCGCGCCGCAAGGTCAACATGCGCCACTTCGACGTCCAGATCCTCGGCGGCGTTGTCCTGCACGAAGGCAAGATCGCCGAGATGAAGACCGGCGAAGGCAAGACCCTCGTCGCGACGCTTGCGGTCTACCTCAACGCGCTGACCGGCAATGGGGTCCATATCGTAACGGTCAACGATTACCTGGCCCACCGCGATGCCGACTGGATGGGTCCGATTTACGAAGGGCTCGGGCTCACGGTGGGTGTGATCCAGCACGACATGGCCGACGAGGACCGCCAGGCGGCTTACGGCTGCGACGTCACGTATGGGACCAACAACGAGTATGGGTTCGATTACCTGCGCGACAACATGAAGTTCACCCCGGATGAGATGGTCCAACGGAAGCTTCACTACGCGATTGTGGATGAGGTGGACAGCATCCTCATCGACGAATCCCGGACGCCCCTCATCATCTCCGGACCGGCCGAGGAATCGACCGACCTGTACCACAAGATTGACCGCCTGATTCCTCCCATGCTCAAGGAGAAGGAGGACGCCGAGGAGGAGGCGCCGCCCGAGGAGGAGATTCCCGATTCCGAGAAGGACGCCATCAGCAAGATCAAGTACGAGTATCTCACCGTGGACGAGAAAAGCCGCACCGCCACGCTGAACGAGGTCGGCATGCCCGAGATGGAACAACGGCTGAGCAAGGCGGGGCTTCTTCGATCGGGCAGCCTCTTCGACCTGGAGAACATCGAGAGCCTGCACCACGTCAATCAGGCGCTCAAGGCGCACGTCCTTTTTCGGCGGGACGTGGACTATGTTGTTCAGAACGGCGAGGTCATCATCGTAGACGAGTTCACCGGCCGGACGATGCCCGGCCGCAGGTACAGCGAGGGGCTCCACCAGGCCCTCGAGGCCAAAGAGCACGTCAAGATCGAGAACGAAAACCAGACCCTCGCCACCATCACATTCCAGAACTACTTCCGGATGTACGACAAGCTGGCGGGCATGACCGGAACAGCCGACACCGAGGCGGCGGAATTCGCCCAGATCTATAACCTGGACGTCGTGGCGATCCCCACCAACCAGACGCTCATCCGGACCGAATTTCCCGATGTGGTCTACCGGACGGAACCGGAGAAATACAACGCGTCAATCGACGAGATGGCCGATTGCCATGAGCGCGGCCAGCCCGTTCTGGTCGGGACCGGCTCCATCGAGAACTCCGAGAAGGTCAGCAAGCTGCTCAAAAGACGCGGGATCCCCCACCATGTGCTGAACGCGAAGCACCACGCCAACGAGGCCGACATCATCGCCCAGGCCGGCCGCCTGAAGGCCATCACGATCTCCACGAACATGGCCGGACGCGGGACGGACATCCTCCTGGGGGGCAACCCCGAGTTTCTGGCCAAGACCGCGTCGGCGGCCGATGAGGGCTCCGATTACGAAAAGGAGCTGGAAAAGTACCGCGCCCTCTGCGCCAAAGAGCACGAAGAAGTCATCGCCCTCGGCGGTTTGCACGTCCTCGGCACGGAGCGGCACGAGAGCCGCCGGATCGACAACCAGCTCCGGGGCCGGTCCGGCCGGCAGGGGGACCCGGGCTCGTCCCGGTTTTATCTGTCGTTGGAGGACAATCTGCTCAGGATCTTCGGCTCGGACCGGATCAGCGGGATCATGGAAAAGCTGGGCATGGAGGAAGGGGAGCCCATCGAGCACAAGATGGTGACCAAGGCCATCGGCAACGCCCAGAAGAAGGTGGAGGCCTACCACTTCGATATCCGCAAACACCTCCTGGAATACGACGACGTCATGAACAAGCAGCGCGAGGTGATCTACGAGCAGCGCCAGCAGATCATCGCCGGGGAAAACAGCCGCGAAATGCTTTTCGGCATGATTGAAGACGTGGCCGAGGCCGCCGTCCGGGAGTACCTCGAAAACGACCTCCACCCGGACGACTGGGACCTCGAGGGGCTGGGGCAGACCCTCGATCGCCTGTTCGGCCTCCAGGTCGAACGCAACGGATTCATGCTCTCGCTGGACGGCAGCGGGAATTGGCTGAACCTGGAAGAATCCACGCCGGACGAGGTGGCCGAGCGGGTCGTCGCCGCCGTCGAGGGGGCCTACGACAAGAAAGAAACCGAGATGGGCGCGGACACCCTGCGCTTTCTCGAACGCCTGGTCATGCTCCAGATCGTCGACGACCAGTGGAAGGACCATCTGCTGGCCATGGACCACCTTAAGGAGGGGATCGGCTTCCGGGGCTACGCGCAGAAGAACCCCCTCAACGAGTACAAGCGGGAGGGGTTCGACCTCTTCTCGGCCCTGATGGAGCGGCTCAAGGAGGAGATCCCCCAATACCTTCTCCGGGTTCAGGTCGATCCGGATGATGAACAGCTGGGCGACGACTTCCTCGGCCGTCGGGCGGCCCGGATGTTCGAGCACCGGGGGGACGAGATGTCGGTGGAGTCGTACGGGAATGATGATGGCCTGATGACCAACACCTCCGAGCCCGGCGCCGTCCAGACTTTCCGGCGCGAGGGGCGCAAGGTCGGCCGCAATGAGCCTTGCCCCTGCGGAAGCGGGAAGAAGTACAAGAACTGCCACGGAAGGAGCTGATCCTTTGGGATTCAAGATCGCCGGCGTTCAAATGCGCTGCACGCCCGACAAGGACCGAAACCTCAAACGGGCGATCGAGTTGGGCGACCTGGCCGCGGAGCAGGACGCCCGCGTCATCTGCTTTCAGGAGTTGTTCCACACCCACTGGTTTCCCCGAAACACCGACCCCGGCGCCCACGACCTGGCCGAGTCCATCCCCGGCCCTTCGGTGAACCGCCTCGCCGCCGAGGCCCGGCGGTGGAACGCGGCCGTCATCGCGCCGATCTATGAGCGGGACGGCGACGGCCGGGGGTTCAACGCGGCCGCCGTCCTCGACGCGCAAGGCGACCTCAAGGGCGTCTACCGGAAGGTCCACGTGCCGCACTTCGACCTCTGGGAAGAGCGCTCTTATTTCGAGGCGGGGGATGCCGGGTTCCCGGTCTTCGACGTGGGGGTCGCCCGGATCGGCGTCCAGATCAGTTGGGACGTGTTCTTTCCCGAGGTCTCCCGCGCCCTGGCGCTGAACGGCGCGCAGATCATCGTCGCCCCCACGGCCGCCGCCTTCGCCAGCCACCAGCGCTGGGAGACCGTCCTGCGCGCCCACGCCATCACCAACGGGGTTTACGTCCTTCGGGTCAACCGGGTGGGAAGCGAAGAGGCGCACGACTTTTACGGGTCGAGCTTTTGTGTCAACCCGGAGGGGGAGCTGGTCGGAGAGCCCAGCGGCATGACGGACGGCATCCTCCTGGCCGAGATCGACCTGGATGAGATCGAAAAGGTCCGCAACGAGTGGACCTACCTGGACGACCGCCGCCCGGACGCCTACGGCGCGCTCGTGAGTTGAGGGTCTCCGGACCCCCCGGTATCCACAGATTGCACAGATACTTTAAGTTTGCCGCGCCGACAATGTCGTTGGTCTTTGCTTTTTTCCCATCTGCGAAATCTGTGTAATCCCCACCTTCGTGGGGACGGCGTCTGTGGATAAGAATGTCCTGCCTTTTTTGGGTTTAGATGATATGAAATCCGCGGACCGATTCATCCTTTTCCTTACCGTCGCGCTCGTCCTGGCGGGCTGCGCCAACGTCGGAAACGTCCGGTTCCGGGTCGGGGAGAGGAATCACCAGGCCCTCCTTTGCGTGCCGAAAAAGACAAAGCCGCCTTATCCGGCGGTCATCTTTAACCACGGAATGGTTGTGGACCTCCACGGCCTTTCCGGGGCGATCGACCGGGGCTATTCACTGGACACCTTCTGTCAGGCCCTCGCCGGGGACGGCTTCCTCGCCTTCCTCCCCGTCCGCAACGGTTTGGAGGCGCTTTCCACCCAGCTTGCGATCGTCCTGGGGGCTTACAGCCACGTCGGCGGGATGAAGAACGTGGACCCCGGCCGGATTGCCGTGGCGGGTTTCTCGCGCGGGGCGCTTTTGACGCTCATCGCGGCCCGGCACGGCCTGGGGGCGAAGGCCTTCGTCCTCATGGCGACCGCTCCCGGCCCGAAATCCGAGCTGGCCGCCGCCGGGGAGGATGTCTCACGCGTCCGCGCGCCCGTTCAGATCCTGGTCGCAAGAGGGGATGACCGCTTCATCGTCAACGGCAGCCAACGTTTGGCCGCAGCCTTCCGCAAGGCGGGCAAGCCCGTCGATTTTCACGAATATCCGGGCGGCCCGTTGAATTGCAAACCCGGCCCCGGCCCGCCCTGCGCCCATAAACTCTTCTACACCCTCGGGGCCTACTGGTCCGACGTGAACGATTTCCTGCAAAAGACCCTGAGGTGATCCGCGGATGACGCGGATGGAAAAGAGCGAGAATCCCCGGGACAGCCGGTGAGGCAAATCTTATAAGAATCTGTGCAATCTGTGTC
>JASLXW010000101.1 GCA_030740135.1 Nitrospinota bacterium | reverse complement strand
ATTCCGGCCAATCCGCGCCTTCCGCTTGCTCACGGAAAAGGTGCCGAACCCAACCAGCGTCACCTTGTCGTTCTGACTCAGTGATTTCTTCACACCGTCCAGCGCCGCCTTCAGGGCGCTTTCCGCCTCCTTTAGTGTAATCCCCGCTCCGTCCGCCATCCGCTTGACCAAATCGCCCTTGTTCACTATCCCCGCTCCTCCCTCAATGGATGCCTCACGCCATCCCTGGCGACCGTCCCCACACCCCCGTCATGAATACAAATGATTAAGGGGCTTCCATCTGCCCGGCCATCTTCTTATCACCGCGCCATGCCGAGTGTCAAGGCAAATTCCGGCGCTTTCTGCAGGAAAATCACACCCGGCCGGAAACCCAGATTGACACCCCTTCATCGGCCGCCTATGTTTCGCTGAAAGGCCGAACCGAATCCGCCGGCAATACGGGTCGGCCGCGCCTCGAACCCGCCGCTCGCTGGAACCGACCACCGGGGAGACCTCGCCTTTGGGCCGGAAATACCCCTCGCGCCCCATTGTCGGCGTCGGGGCCTTCATCTTCCGGGGAAACGGAGAAGAAGTTCTCGTCGTGCGCCGGGGGGCGCCGCCGGGGGCGGGTGCGTGGAGCGTTCCGGGCGGCGCGGTGGAGATCGGCGAACACCTCGAAGACGCCCTCCACCGCGAGATCGACGAGGAGACCGGTCTGCGGATCAAAATCCTGGAGACCGCCGCCGTCCTCGACCGCATCCACCCGGACGCGTTCGGCCGCGTCCAATACCACTACGTTCTCATCGATTATCTCTGCGCGCACGTCTCCGGCGATCCCGCGGCCCGCTCGGACATCACCGACGCCCGCTGGGCCAAGGTCCGGGACCTGGAAGCGTTCGAGATGACCGAGTGGACCCTGGAGCACCTGCGCAAGGCCTCGGAGCGGTTTCGAGAAATCAAGTCGGGCGACGCCGCGCCGCCGGCCATCCGCTGAGCGCGCTTCGCTGTCGGCCCCCCTCGGGTCACCGGAGGCCCGCCGGGCCGCGGGAAGGAGAAAACCCGTTGTCAATTTCAACCCGCCGAGGCGACGCCGGAGAGACCAATCTCCTCTACGGCGGACGCGTTGCCAAGCATCACCCCCGCGTGGAAGCCTATGGCGCGCTTCACGAGGCCGTCGCCGCCCTGGGCCTGGCGCGCGCGGGGCTCCCGCCGGGCGGACTTCGGGAGGACGTCCTCCGCGTCCAGAAAGAACTCTTCCTCATCGGCTCGGAGCTGGCCGCCGACCTCGCCCACCTTCACAGGCTGGCGACCCGCATCGGCGAAGAACACGTTCAGTGGCTGGACGGGCGTTTGGCCGAGGCCGAGAAGGCGCGGCCGGTGACCGACTGGGTCATGCCGGGGGAGGGGCCGGTTTCGGCCGCCTTCCACCTGGCCTCCACCATCATCCGGCGCGCGGAGCGCCGGGCGGTCAAGCTGCGGGACGACGGCCTCCTGGAGGGCGCGCACCTGCTCACCTACCTGAACCGCCTCGCGGATCTGCTCTTCATGTTCGCCGTGTTGAGCGAGGAGCCTTCGGGGGATTGAAGCCGCCCGCAAGTTTACGGGCGGGGCCCGCGCCGTTCAGGGCGACCCGTAAAAGCTGGAGCGGCGGTACTGTTCGCTCAGCGTCTCCCACCAGACTTTCAGGACAACGGCCGCCGGCACCCCCAGCAGCACGCCCAGGAAGCCGAAGGCCGACCCCCCGAGCAGGACCGCCAACATGACCACCACCGGGTGCAGGCCGATGCGTTGTCCCACGATGCGCGGCGTGAGAAAAAACCCTTCCAGGCCCTGACCCACCGCGAAGACCGCCACAACGCCCAGCAGATGGGCGAGGTCCTTGAACTCCAGAACCGTCATCACCAGGGCCGGGACGAGGCCCACGATCAGCCCCAGGTACGGCACGATGTTGGCCAAGCCCGCGGCGATCCCGATCCCGATGGGCAGGGGGGTTCCCACGAGCATGAGTCCCGCGCTGTACACCACGACCAGGCAGAGCGCAACCAGGAACTGGCCCTTGATGAAGCTGCCCAGCAGCTCATCCATCCGCTCGAACCGCCGGACCAGAAACGGCCGGTGTTTGGGCGGGATGTATCCGAGCGCCCTGTTCTTGAGCACGTCGAAATCTCTCAACAGATAAAACGCCGCCACGGGGATGACGGCCAGATTCACCAGCAGCAGGGTGACGTTCAGCAGGCCGGACGTCGCCCGCCAGAGCAGCCCGCTCACCGATTGCCACAGGTTGGGCGGCAGCGACTTCAGGCGCGCCGCCAGGGCGTTGACGGCGAGACCCAGCTCCGACGCATCCATCCCGGTCATCCGCATCACCCAGGGCGCAATCCAACTCCGCAACTGTTCAACGTATTGCGGGAAACGTTGAATCAAGTCCGTGACGTGGGATTGGAGCAGGGGGAACACCAGAACGGACACGGCGGCCGCAAAGAGCAGGAGGAAGACCATCAGCACAAGGATGCCGACCCACCGCGAGAGCCCCACGCGCTCCAGTTGATCGACCACCGGGTCCAGCAGGTAGGCCAGCAGGGCCGCCAGGAAAAACGCCGTGAGGACCGACCGGAAGACATAGACGGTGTAGAGGACGAGGATGACGGCCGCCACGCCCGCAAGGTTCAGCCAAACGATCCGCGCGGTCCGGCTCGGGGACGTCCGGACCTCCGGTTCGCTCAAGGAACGCTCCTCAGGAGGACTCGCCCACCCGCCGCATGAATCTCAGGAGATAGTGAATGCCGGAGACAAACGTAACGATAGCGGCCGCGAAGGAAAGACCCGAAAGGTAGGGGGCCTGCGTTTCTTGGAAAAAATAGAACAGGAGCGCCCAAAAAGTGGTGGCCAGCTGGAGGCAGGTGGTGACCTTGCCGAGAAAACTCGGCGCCATCACGGACTGTCCCTGGATGCTCCGGAGAAACAACGCCCCGCTCACGATCATCGCGTCCCGGCTGACGACCAGGATCGTCAACCAGACCGGCAGGACGCCCATTAAGGAAAGAACCCAAAAGGAAGCGGTGAGCAGGATTTTGTCGGCCAGCGGGTCCAGAAGGGCCCCCAACTCCGTCGTCTGGTGATACCGGCGGGCAATCAGGCCGTCCAGCGCGTCGGAAATCCCGGACAGGCAAAAAACGAACAGGGCCGGGACCTTCATCCCGTAAACCAGAAACCCGATGAAGAACGGGGTCATCAGGATGCGCAAAATCGTGATCTGGTTCGGGATGCTCCAGTCGATCCCCCGGGCCGCCATATCGATCGGGCGGCGCGCGCCAAAGTCGCCCTCCACCTTCACGCCCGCGCCTTGGAAAATATTATACACCACCTCCGCGAGCTGCACCCGATGAAAAGGCTCGCCGGGCCCGAAGGTGTGGTCCGGCCGGGAGGCCATCCACCCCTTTCTGACGGCGTTCAGGATGGCGTCCTTCGCCCAATGAGCGCCGATGTCGGTCAAGACCTCGGTGAAGGGACTCTCCCGGAGTCCTTTCAAATCGGCCATGTGCGCGGCCAGGATGCCCGCCATGTCGCCCCGGGTGATCCCCTGCGACCGCGCGGCCCGGCCGACTTCTTTCGGCCAATTCACCGGGACGCCCAGATAGGTCAGAAAGGCCCGGGCCTCGGCGTCGTCCGGGTTTCGGGCCAGCGCGGCGCGCAGCCTTCGCCGGGCCCCTTCCAGGTCGCCGGCGAAAAAGGACCACTTCCCCAGGCCCACGATGATCCGCACGTCCGAGGGCGAAAGCGTCAGGGCCTTTCCATAAAGCTGCATGCTGCGGGCGTATTCCCGCCGGGAAAAAGAGAGGTCGCCCAGGCCCAGGTACGGGCGGGGGTCCTCCGGACGCGCCTTGCGCACAGCCTCCAGGATGGATTCCGCCTCGGCCGTCCGCCCCTGCCGCATGGCGGACCACGCCCGGCGGTACAGGGCCTCCTCATCCTGGGCCCCGACAAAAGCGGGCGGGAGCGGCGCGCACAGGGCCGCCGCCCACAGAACGAGGGCCATCCGCGCCCGGACCGCGCCCCTCACCGCTTCGGCCTCTCCATCCCCGTCATCCGGCGCAACCCTTTGACTTCCGGGTCCTTCAAATATCGCCACTCTCCCGACTTGAGCCCCGCCAGGGAGAGGCCCCCGAAGCGGACCCGGCGCAGCTTCAGAACCGGGTGACCCACGGCTTCGCACATCCGTTTCACCAAGTGGCTTCTCCCTTCCCGGACCGTGAGCCGCAGCCAGGCGGCCCGCGACAGGCGGCCGTCCAGCCGGACGTTCTCGGCGACCCCCGGACCGTCGTCCAGCTCGACCCCCCGGGCCAATCGCCTGAGCGCGCGCTCGTCCGGCAATCCCCGCACCTTCGCGCGGTAGGTCCGTTCGACGCCGTACCGGGGGTGCGTGAGGCGGTGGGCCAGCACCCCATCGGTCGTCAAGAGGAGAACCCCGTCGGCGTCATAGTCCAGCCGCCCCACCGGCTGGACCGGGGCCTTGACGCCCTTGAGGAAATCGTACACGGTGGCCCGGCCTTGCGGATCGCGCCGCGTCGTGACAACGCCGCGCGGCTTGTACAGGAGGAGGGTCACGCCGGGCCGCGGGGGCCGGACGGGCTTGCCGTCCAGGTGCACCCGGTCCGCGGAAGGGTCCACGTCAAGCCACGGTTCTTTGACCGACCGTCCGTTGACCTTCACCCGGCCGGCCAGGACCAATTCGCCCGCGCCGCGGCGGGAGGCCGCGCCCGCGCCCGCCAGCCATTTAACTAGTCGCATCAGGCGCTCGACACTTCTCCGGGCTTCGGCAAATCCTGGATGGAATGGATACCGAAATGTTCCAGAAATCGGGGGGTCGTTCCGTACGCCAGCGGCCGTCCCACGACCTTGCGGCGGCCGACGATGCGGACCAGCTCCCGCTCCATCAGCGTATGCAGGACGCCGCTGCAATCCAGGCCGCGCAATTCCTCGAGCTCCGCCCGGGTCACGGGCTGGCGGTAGGCCACGACCGCGAGGGTTTCGAGCGCGGCCGGCGACAGGCGGGACTGCGTCGTCCGCTTCAGGTATCGCTTCACCCACCCGCCGTATTGGGGCCGCGTCGCCAGCCGGCATCCGCCGCCGACCCGCCGGACCTGAAGGACCCGCCCCTCATACTCGGCCTCGATCTCCGACAGGGCGGCTTCCACGCCCTCCGCGTCCAGCCGGCCGCCGAACATCTCGACCAGGTCCTTGATCCGGACGGGCTCCTCCGACACGAAGAGCAAGGTCTCGATGATCGCCTTCACGTCCTCCGGATTCCGATCAGTCATTTCCGGCGGCCTCCGGGTAGATGTAGATGGCGCCGTGGATTCCGTTCTGCCGGACCCGGATCAGCCGCTGGCGGATGAGCTCGAGCATCGCCAGGAAGGTGGACGTGATCTCGATCCGCCGGGCCATCCGCTCGAACAACGCGGTGAAGGTCGTCCCTTCGGACCGGACGCGATTCAGAACGAACGTCAACCGCTCGTCGAGCTCCATCTCGTCCACTTCGATCTCGTGGCGGCCCATGTCGCCGATCCGGCGCATAATGTTCTCGAACGCCTTGAGTAGATCGAAAATGCCCACCTCTCCCAGGAAGGTCTCGGCCGGGACCGGCTCGTCCGGCATCGAGACCGAATCCGGCGAAAGGGCGCGCCGGTGGATCCCCCCATGGATCGCCTCGCGCTCCTGGAGCACGCCGGCGATTTCCTTGAACCGCCGGTATTCGAGCAGGCGGTCCACCAGCTCCCGGCGCGGGTCTTCCTCCTCCACGGCTTCTTCATCCACACAGGGGAGCAGCATCCGCGACTTGATGTGCGTGAGCGTTGCGGCCATCACGAGAAACTCGCCCGCCACCTCGATGTTCAGCGTCTTCATGAACTTCAGATAATCGAGATACTGATCGGTGATGCGGGCGATCGGGATGTCGTAGATGTTGACCTGGTTCTCGCGGATCAGGTGGAGGAGAAGATCGAGGGGGCCTTCGAAGATTTCCAGACGGACTTTGTAAGTCATTCTTCCTCTATCGCGCTCGGATGGCCAACCGGCTGCTTCAAAGGAATGTATCCCGCCCCCCGGGGGGATGTCAACGATAGATTCGGGACCCGCCGCAAAATCGGGGATTCGCCGCGCTCATCCCCCAGGGGATAACGGCCGCACACCGAAACACCTCATGTATAATCCATCCATCTTGTTTTCCGGCCGCCGGAAGCGGTCCGCATCTTCCGGTGACGACCTTTTATCCGTTTCGCCGAGGAACCCCCCCGCGATGACCAGACTGCGACTGACCCTTGCCTGCCACATCTCGGACCGGACCCGGGCCGTCGCCGACGGCAGCGCGCCCATCGACGGCGTTGAGCTGAACTGGCTGAACCTTCACGTAGCCGAGATCTTCTGGCGCATGTGCCAGTATCAGGAGTTCGACGCCTCGGAGATGTCCCTGGGCGCCCACACGACCCTCACCGGCAAAGGAGAATCGCCCTTCATCGGCGTTCCGATCTTTCCGTCCCGGGTCTTCCGGCACTCGGGGATCTTCATCTGCGCCGAGAACGGAATCGAGCGCCCGGAAGACCTGAAAGGCCGCCGCATCGGGATTCCCGAGTACGCCATGACGGCCTGCGTCTGGATGCGGGGGCTGCTCCACCACGAATACGGCGTCGCGCCGGAAGACGTCCTCTGGGTGGCCGGAGGCCAGGAAGTCCCCGGAAGGAAGGAGCGCGTCGCCCTCGACCTTCCCGCCTCGATCCGCCTGGAGTCGATCCCCGAACACGACACCCTGAACCGGGCGCTTCGCGAGGGAGAGGTGGACGCCCTGTTCTGCGCGCACCCCCCTTCCGCCTTCGAAGCCGGGGACCCGCGCGTGAAGCGGCTCTTCCCCGATTTCCGCGCCGCCGAGCAGGACTATTTCCGCCGCACGGGCCTGTTCCCCATCATGCACACGCTCGTCCTGCGCCGGGACGTTCACGAGAACAACCCCTGGCTGGCTCAGAGCCTCCTTCAGGCCTTCCAGGCGGCGAAGCGGGAGGTGGAGCGCGCCCTGGGAGACCCGGGCTGGCTCATCACGATGCTGCCCTGGCAGGTCGCTGAGATTGACGACACCCGCCGGGTCATGGGCGAAGACTTCTGGCCTTACGGGATCGAAGCCAACCGCAAGACCCTCGAGACCTTCTGCCAATACGCCCGGGAGCAGGGCCTGACGTCGAGGCAAATCGCCGTCGAGGAGCTCTTCGCCCCCAACACGGCCGAGGCCTGGAAGCTGTAGCGCCGCGCCGAATCGAAACCCGGCGGAGGCTGAGGATCAACCAACCCGCGCTACAGCTCACAGATCGTATGCGCCGACCAGGTTGTGATAAGCACGAGGGCCCTCATCCGCAGCTTGGCCGGCACGCAAGCCCCCCCCCGGCCCCCCGCTTACAGGACGCGGGGTTCTCATCCCGGCCCGGCCCTGTTATAAAGGACCCCGCACTCAAAAGACCCGTTGGTTTTTCGCCCCATCCGGGGATTTCTCCGCAACTTGCACGCACCAGGAGGCGCAATCCGTGACCGGACGCTCATTTCTCTCGGACAGGGTTCAACAGCTCGGCGTTTCGCCCATCCGGGAGATCTTCGAGATCGCCGCGAAGATGAAAGACGTCGTTCGACTGGAAGTCGGGGAGCCCGACTTCGACACCCCCGCTTACATCGTGGACGCCTGCAAGGCCGCCCTGGACAGCGGGTTCACCCACTACACGTCGTTCGCGGGGATCCCCGAGCTCCGCAAGGCCCTGGCCGACAAGCTCCGGCGCGAGAACGGCATCGAGATCAACCCCGAGAACCAAATCGTCATCACGCCGGGCGGGACGGGCGCGCTCTACGAGGCCGTCCAGGCCACGGTGAACCCCGGCGAGGAGGTCCTCCTCCCTTCCCCCGGCTGGCCCCAGTACACCTCCATCGTCCAACTCGCGGCGGCGACGCCCGCGTATTACCCGATCACGGAAACCGGCGGCTTCATGGCCGCGCGGGCCCTCGTCGAGCCCCACATCAACGACAAGACGAAGGTCCTGCTCATCAACTCGCCCAGCAATCCCACCGGCGGCGTCATCGACCGGGAGGCGCTCGAAGGGATCTGCGACCTAGTCCGGGAAAGGGACATCCTCCTGTTCTCGGACGAGGTGTACGAACTCATCCTCTACGAGGGCGAGCACGTCAGCCCGGCGACCCTGCCCGGCATGGCCGAGCGCACGATCACGATCAACGCGGCTTCGAAGACCTTCGCCATGACGGGCTGGCGCATCGGCTACGCCGCCGGACCCGCCGACATCATCACGGAGATGACGAAGCTGAACCTCTACACCAACACCCACCCGAACTCCTTCGCCCAGCTTGCGTGCGTGGAAGGCTACAACAACCAGCAGCAGGACGTTCTAGACGAGATGGTCTCGTCGTACCAGCAGCGCCGGGACTTCATGGTGAAGAACCTGAACGAGCTCCCCGGCGTCCGCTGCCCCAACCCGAAGGGGGCCTTTTACCTGTTCCCCAACATCGAAGGCACGGGGCTGAGCTCGCTGGAATTCGCGAAGACGCTCCTTGAAAAAGGCGGCGTGTCTACGGTCCCCGGAAGCGGCTTCGGCCCCGGCGGGGAGGGCTATCTGCGCCTGTGCTTCGCCCAATCGATGGACGAGCTGGAAAAGGCGGTGGACCGAATGGCGAAGGTGACGGGGGAGTTGAAAGGGTAGAGACGAAAATCGCGGGGGGAGGGGGGGACGGTTTTTGAACGACGCGCCCTCGCACCCGCCGGTCCCTCCTTATGCCGGCTTCAACCCCAAGCCCTTTTCGATCGCATCGACATTGAGGCGTTCCTCGACGGCGTTGATGAGCCGCTCGGGGTCCGGCGCGTCCTCGCCCGCAATCGGCAGGTGGGGCAGGACGCCCAGGAGCGGAACGTCGGTGAGGGTCGTCAGGACGTCCGGGTTGGTCTCCTCCGAAACCGTCGATGGCGGGGCGGCGGCGCTCAGGACGACGCCGAGGACGCGAAGGTCCCGGCGGGCCGCCGCTTCGAGCGTCAAGAGGGTGTGATTCAGCGTACCCAACCCCAGCCGCCCGACCACGAGGATCGGCGCGCCCAACCGAACGGCTAGGTCCGCAACCCGGAATCCCTCCGCGATGGGGACGAGGAACCCGCCGACGCCTTCGATCAGCGTCACGTCATGGGCGGCGCGGATTCCCTCGAAGGCCGAGACGATCCGCTCCGGGTCGATCCGGCGCCCTTCTCTCCCGGCGGCGACGGACGGCGCCACGGGCTCGCGGAACCGGTAGGGGCAAATTGCGTCCAGCGGGCTCTCGCACCCGGCCATCGCTTTAACGAACAGCGCGTCCCGGGGGACGGTTTCTCCCCCCTCCTCTGCGCACCCGCTTTCCGCCGGCTTCATGTTTCCGACCAGACGGCCGCGGCGCTTGAGCGCTCCCGCCAGCCCCCCGGCCACCCAGGTCTTCCCAACGCCGGTGTCCGTCCCGGTGATAAACAGGGTCTTGCCTTGGGGGTTTCTCATGGAGGGAATTTTCCGTTTGAACCATGCCGTGCGCGGAATGCGCTCATCAGGATTGAGTCTGGGTTTCCCCCGGCAGGACGATGACCGAATCGTCCCGGTTCCCCCATTCCCACCAGGACCCCAGGTAGTTTTTCACGTTCGGGTGGCCGATCAGCTTCAGGGCCAGATACGTATTGGCCGAGCGGTAGCCTCCCTGGCAATAAGGCAGGATGTTCTTGTCGGGCGTGACGCCTTTGGATTCGTAGAGCGCCCGGATCTCTTCGGCGGGGCGGAAGGCGCCCTTCTCGTCCAGGTGCTCCCGCCAGAAGAGGTGGACGGCCCCGGGAATCGTCCCGACCCACCGCGCGCGCCTCTCCGTCCCGACGTATTCGGCCTCCCGCCGTGTGTCGAGGAGGATGGTTTCCGGGTCTTCGATGGCCACGTGGACGTCGAACCGCGTCGCCAGACGGTCCATCCTGCGGGGGTTGCCTTCGAAGGAGACCCGCTCCGATCCCTCGGCCTTTGTCGTGACCGAGTGACCCGCCGCCCGCCACGCCGCAAGGCCGCCGTCCAGAAGCCGGGCGTCCGGGTGGTCGAAGACATCGAGGAGCCAGGCGCCCCGGGCGGCGCGCTCTCCGGACTCGTGGTCGTAGAAGACGACGGTCCTGTCGCGGTCCACGCCCCGGAAGCCGAAGAGGTTCTCGACCATCCAGAGGAAGGCGTTCAGGGGATCGTCGGAGGTGTCGTTGAGACTCACGCCGTAAAAGTCGAAATGCAGGGCGGTCTCGATGTGGCCGTTCGCGTAATCCTCCCCCGGCCGGACGTCGATGAGGGTGACATCGCGAAGCCGCGCGCTCAGCTCGTCGGGTGTGATGAGGTATCTTGGCTCGGCGAATCCTTTGTACGTCATGAAACCCTCCTGGGATTTTTTCAGTTCGTTTCCGTCGCCGCCCGGATGCTCTCATGCGTCGTCCGGACGATCTCCCGCAACACCTCATCCGGCGTCGCCAACGGCGGCATGAGGACGATGAAGCTGCCGAGCGGGCGGATGATGAGGCCGCGCTTGCGGGCCTC
>JASLXW010000100.1 GCA_030740135.1 Nitrospinota bacterium | reverse complement strand
GAGATGTCTCACATCTATCTGAACCTATACATCCCGCATCGGTCAAAGTCGTCGTCCGGGCGTAATTGACCGAAGCGCGCGTAAAATCATCGACATCCGCGGTTTGACCCGCTCGCAAGGCCTCGTCAGGCCGGGTCCGGATCGCCGAAATCGAATCGAAGCCCGTCATAGGCCAACTCCACGCCGGCGGGGAGACCGGGATTGATCTCGTCATAATCCACATCGTGGCTCATGTGGGTGAAGTACGTCCGCTTCGCTCCAATGCGCCGCGCCGCTTCCGTGGCCGCCTCAATCGTCAGGTGAGACGGGTGAAACGAAGGGCGGAGGGCATCGAGAATCAGCACTTCCAACCCCTGCATGAGCTCCACCGTTTCCTCCGGGACTGAAGCAACATCCGTCAAATAGGCGAAAGGGCCCACTCGGTAGCCATACACCGGCCCCCCCGGACCATGGTCGGCCGGCAGGGGGACGACCCGATGGCCGAACAAATCGAACGGCCCGTCGATCACCCGCCCCCGGAGGTGGGGGATGTAAGTCAATCCGTTTTCTTCCGGCTCGAAAATATACGGGAAGGACCGTCTCAAGTAAGCCAGGGTCTGCTCCGATCCAAAACAGGGGATTTCCGATTTCTGAAGGGCGTTGTAGGACCGAAGCTCATCGATCCCGTGAATGTGGTCGGCGTGAGAATGGGTGTAAAGGACCGCGTCCACCCTGGGGACCTGATGTCTCAGGGCTTGACTCCGCAGGTCGGTGGAGGTGTCCACCAGAACCCCCCTCCCATCCCAGGACATCCACACGGATGTCCTCAACCGCCTGTTCTTTGGATTTTCCGATGTACAGACCGAACAGCGGCATCCAATGTTCGGGACCCCCGTCGAAGTCCCGCATCCAAGGACAATGACCTTCAAGGGAGAGAAACCTTTCTAAATGCCACCCGATCGCGTCGTCGCCTGGATCCCAGGGGCGAAGGAGGATCATCGCCCGTCCGGCGGCGTTCAAATCAGAAATTCACTTTGATCCCGAATCGGATTTGATAATCGCGCAGAATCAAGTCCAAAGGAGAGATATAACCCCGTCCCGGGGGTGTCAATCCTATCGCTTCCCGCTCCGGCGTCGAGGGGCGCCGGCATGCCCGTCAGCCGCCCCCGGCCGATAAGCGCAACGCGCGCACGACCGCCTCGGGGTCCGGACTCATGACCACCGCCGACGCCACCGCCGCCCCGGCCGCTCCCGTCGCCGTCACCTCTTGAAGGTTCTCCGGACCGATTCCCCCGATCCCGACGACAGGGATCGACACCGCCTTGACGATGGCTTCCAGACCCGCCGGGCCGATGATCGGGTTCGAGGTTGTCTTGGTCTCGGTGGGAAAGACCGGACCGGCCCCCAGATAATCGGCCCCCAGGCCCTCCGCCTCCCGGGCCTGGTCCGGCGTGTCCACCGAGGCGCCGATGATGAACCCACGCGGTGAAATCTTTCGGGCCACGGCGAGGGGAAGGTCGTCGGCCCCCAGGTGGACGCCGTGCGCCCCTGAGGCCATCGCAACGTCCAGACGGTCGTTGATGATCACCAGGGTGGCCGTGTCGCCCGACAACGCGCGGATTCGCTTTCCGTGAGCCACCAGATCACAAGCGGAGACGGTCTTCCCTCTCAGTTGAATGGCCGTGGCCCCGCCCCTGAGAATCGCCGATACGAGGGCTTCAAAAGACCGCTGGCCGGATTTCTCCACTAGGCCTTCATCCGCTATGACATAACTCCTCAACCTTATCGCATCCATCGAACCGCGGTCCTCCTGCCTGGAAGAGGATTTCTCAACGTCAATTCTCTCTTTTATACTCAACTATCCGCTTGATGCATAGAAATTATCCGACGGACCCTGAATCTCTCCAGCCGTCTCAAATGATGGTATGATCACATATAGAGTAGGGAGGCTTCCCCACGAGGCCATCCATCCATGAGAGGCGATTCATTGCACCTCACGAGTCCGGATTTCAAACCACAGCGGCGGGATGAAGGCAACCGATTTCCTCTAAGAGCATTAACAGGTTGCGGAAAAACTCTGTCAGGGGACCTTTGCGCGGTGTGCAAAACCCCCTCCAACTGTCATTCCGAACAAAGTGAGGAATCTGCCCAAGCTCGAAACTCATTGTTTTTACATAACTTTCAGGAAAAGATTCAAACAAGGCGAGATCCCTCGCTACGCTCGGAATGACACCAACGGCGACTTTGCAGGCCTTGAAATGAGTTTTTCCGCAACCTGTTAATAAACAATCACTTCCACACTCATTGCAACGGTAAATCGTGTGCAATTGGCCCACAATCCGTTGATTCCTAATTCCCCAAGCATATCCAGAAGTTTTGTTGTTTTTCTCACGGTGATGATTCTTATCGCTATCGGCCCGCCCCAGCCCCAAACCGACGCTGAAACCGCCCCCGGCCATCCTCAGACCAAAAAGGGACAGCCCGAGCGGCCCCCCTTCAACGCCCGCCGGGCCCTGGATCTCATTCGGAAGCAGCTCTCATTCGGAAGCCGCACCATCGGACGGCCGGGACATGAATCCGCCAAGCGCTTCCTGGAACGGGAGCTCCGCCGTTATGCCGATTACGTCACCGTGCAGAACTTCCGGTGGCGGGATTTCGATCTCACAAACTATATCGGGTGGATCTGCGCGGAGGAGGTTTCTGCGGGAGGATCTCCCGCCGCCCCGCCCGGCTCGAAAGAGCCGTGTCCGGGCCGGACCGGCAACAGCCCGGCCATCCTTCTCTCCGCCCACTGGGACACGCATCCGTACGCCTCCCGGGATCCCGACCGGCCCCGCCGCCGCTTGCCGGTCCCGGGGGCGAACGACGGCGGCTCGGGGACGGCCATCCTGTTGGAGTTGGCGCGGACGATGCGCAAGGCCCGGCCTCCCCGCAACGTCCTGCTCGTGCTGTTCGACGCCGAGGACTACGGCCTCGGGGGTCAGTGGTTCATCGGCTCCAAGCACTTCGCCCGGACCTGGGTCCAGGACGGGAGGAAACCGCGCATCGACTACGGAATCCTCCTGGACATGGTGGGGGACCGGGACCTGAACATCTACACGGAAGGGTTTTCCGCACGAAGGGCCCCCCGGGTCGTGGAGAAGATCCTGGCCGCGGCCAAGCGCGTGGGCGCCCCTTCCTTCTATCCCGAAGTCAAGCACTACATCCGGGACGACCACATTCCTTTGAACGACGCGGGCCTCCCCACCGCGGACATCATCGACTTCGATTATCCCGCATGGCACACCTCGCGGGACACCTTGGATAAAGTCAGCCTCCAAAGCCTGGAGGAAGTCGCCCGCGTCGTAGCCGAGGTGATATACGGGCCATGAGGTCCGGCTGAAAACCGGATGGCCATGTCCCATTGAACAAAATCCCCCCCCCGAACGTGGTCATCAGAGAGGAGACGGAAAACAGCCGATCGGTCGCGAGCACCCGCTGGAAAATGTCAGGTCGGGAGGAGAATCACGCACCCGCCGTGTTATCCTTGAAGCAGGGAATCGAGCGGGAACAGCCGCAATCCTTCAAGGCCGAAGGGTCACCGGCCGGCATTCAATCCGGAACGCGATTCGGCTGGATCGGCAAGAAGAACCATGAAACCCCAAATCCCAAAGGCGCCCGAACCCGCCTGGCCCGATGGCCTCCGCGGGGTCGCCCGAGAGGATCTCGTTCAATCCTTTCGGACTCATCTCGACGAAAATATCCTCGATCTACGCGTGACACCCATGCCGGGCGACGCCTCGACGAGACAATACCACCGGGTCTCCCTCGTTGGAGGAAGCCCCGCCTCGGCCATCCTGATGGTCCTGCCGGAAGCCTGTCCGCCGGAGCCTATGGACGTCCCTTTCCTGAACATCCGGTCACATCTGGCGGATCTGGGTCTTCCCGTTCCCGGCCATTATTTCTCCATGCCGCGGGAGGGGGTTGTCGCATTGGAAGACCTGGGCGATCAGACCCTGGAGACAGCGCTTGAGTCCGCTTCGCGCCCCGAAGCAGAAGCCTGGTACCGGGAGGCCCTGGAATCCCTGATCCGGATGCAAACGGACCGGGGGGATTGCTCCGCCTTCACCTATGCGTTCACGTCGGAGAAATTCGAGGCGGAATTGGCCTTTTTTCTTGAACACGCCATTGAAGGTCTATGGAAAAGAGACTTATCGGCTCGGGACCGGGCGGCGCTCACGGGCGAGTTCCGCCGGCTCTCGGAAGCGTTGGTGTCCCAAGGCTCCGTTTTCGTGCATCGCGATTATCACAGCCGAAACCTGATGGTTCTGAAGGTTTTCCCCAAGCTGGGCATTTTGGACTTTCAGGATGCTCGTCTGGGCCCCGCCGCTTACGACGCGGCCTCGCTCCTGTATGATTCCTATGTGACGCTTCCCGGCGAATTCCGGGATGCGCTCATCGAGTATTATCGGAGCCGCCGGGAGAATGAGACCGGCGAGCGATCGGACCGGGAGACGTTCAACCGCTCCCTGCGAATCGCGGCGACACAGCGAAACTTGAAGGCGGTGGGAACCTTTGCCTACCAGGCCGGGGTCCTGGGAAAAAGACGCTACCTCGCCTCAATCCCGCCGACGCTCGAGTATGTCCGGGACCATTGCGGGCGCCTCTCCGAGCTTGCCGGTCTTTGGGCCATCCTCGCTCCCCTGTTGCCCGATTCCGCCGAATTCACGGCCTGCGCTGCCGAAGGACCGTTACCGTGTTCCAATTCATCCGTCTAGTTCTTTATGTTTTTCCCCTTCCAGGGTCCGTGCGGCCGCACGAGCCTTCCATCGAGGTGGACCCGATCCGGGTCAAGAAGGGAGACCCAGCGGGAGAGCAACTGGCCAAGGCCCTGGACCCGAATCTCGTCCACAGGCGCCTCGACCGGGGCGAGATCTGCTTCGCGGCGGTTCATGAGGGAAACATCGTGTCCTATTGCTGGATGGCGCAGGGGAAGATCGGGATCGAGGAGATCAACCTCGCCGTCTCCACGCTTCCGGACGAGGTCTATCTCTATGACGCCTTCACGTTGGCGCCTTGGCGGGGGAAAGGGATTTACCCCGTGGTCTTGCGGGAGATGCTGCTCTACGCAGGGCTCAACGATTTTTCACGCGCGCTCATCTTCGTGGCCGCCGACAACACGCCCTCCAGGCGGGGCGTTCTGAAGGCGGGTTTCCTGGAATTTCAGGTGGTCACGTATTTATCGATTCTCGGGATTCCCTTCTACCGTTACTCGGAGCCCCTACATGAACAACGCCGCCCCGTCTTCAAACCCCTGTGAGGATTCCGGGAGATGCGTTTTCTTTGACAATGGAAGTCGGCTCTCTTAGATTACGGAAGTTCGCTTGGCCCGCCCGGATCATCGGCCGCATGGGTCCCCTCGGGAAGCCGTCGCACAATTCGTGGAAGATGGATGGGAATCAACTGTGTGAAAACTGATGTCTATGCGCATTCCTCGGCATTCGTTGACCTGAAACCGGAGTGGATGGACCTTCTCGCCCAGAGCGCTCCCCGTTCGATATTCCAAACCCCCCAGTGGCAGAACCTCTGGTGGGACAATTTTTCGGACGGCCTCAACCTGCGAATCCTGACCGTGCGCTCCGACGAGGGGGAGCTGTTGGGCCTGTGCTCACTGGCCGAGGCGGAGGGACGATTTGAGTTTCTCGGCGGCAAAGACCTCTGCGATCACCTGGATGTCCTCTCCCGGCCGGGTCATGAAGAAACGGTGGCCGGTGGAATCCTGGAGGTCCTCGCCGATTCCCTCCCCGGGTCCGTTGAATTGGATCTTCACTTCATCCCCGAGGACTCGAGAACCCTCTCCCCCCTGCGGAAAGCGGCGGAAGAGATGGGATGGGAGGTCACCCTCGAGGCGGAAGAAACCTCTCCCTTCATCCTCCTTCCCCGGACGTGGGAAGAGTATCTGGAAAACCTGCGGGGAAAGGACCGCCACGAGTTGCGCAGAAAGATGCGCCGCGCCGAAGAATACGGCTCCCTCCGGATTCGGAACAGCTCGCCCACCGAGCTTCAGGAGGACATGGACGTCTTCCTGAAGTTGCACGCCATCAGCGCCCCGGAAAAATCCGAATTCATGGATGACCGCATGCGGGAGTTTTTCCGCCAAACCGGCCGGATTCTGGCAGCGGAGGGATGGCTTCGCCTCACGTTCCTCGAGCTTGACGGGACCCCGGCGGCGGCCCTGCTGTGCTTTGATATTGACGGCGCGCTCCTGGTTTACAATTCGGGCTACGACACGGGCCTCTCCTCGGCCAGCCCGGGCATCGCGCTCTTCGGGTACGCCATCCACGAGGCGATCCGGGACGGCCTGCGGACCTTTGATTTTCTCCGAGGAAACGAAACGTACAAATATCGCCTCGGCGGACGCGACCGACCCTTGGTCCACTTCCACCTTCGGCCAAACCTTTGACAAAAAAACCAGCAGCCTCATCGATGAACACTTCATGGAACGCGGGGGACCGCCCGATTCGAATTGCCATGTTGAGCCTTCACTCCTCCCCCTTGGCGGAACTGGGAGGAGAAATCGCGGGAGGGATGAATGTCTTCCTGCGGGAGGTCAGCCGCGAGCTCGGGCGCATGGGGCACCGCCTGGACGTCTTCACCCGACGGGACCATCCGGACCAACCCGCCGTCGTCGAGATCGATGAGGGCGTGCGGCTCATTCACCTTTCAGCCGGCCCCGCGGCGTCCCGATCGAGGAACCAGATCTCTCGCCACATCCCCCAAATGACCCAAGCCCTGATGGAATGGCCGGCCGACGCCTACGATGTGATACACGCCCATTACTGGATCTCCGGGGCCGCCGGCCGGGCTTGGACCGCCGGAAGCGGGATCCCCCTCGTTCAGATGTTCCACACCATGGAGCGGACCAAGCGCCGGCTGCTCGGCGACCTGCACATCGAAGACACCCGGCGAAGCGGCGAGGAGGATTCCTTGGGCCGCTCCGCAGACGCGCTGACGGTCGGAAGCCGGCGCGACCGGGACAGCCTGGCCTCCGATTATAGAATCCCGGCCGGGAAGATCCACATCGTCCCGGGAGGCGTGAACCCGGATGTCTTTTTCCCGCAAGACCAGGCCGTCGCCCAAACCCGCGCCGATCTGCCCAAGGGCCGGGTCGTTCTGTTCGTGGGCCGCATCGAACCCGTCAAGGGACTCGAAACCCTGATCCGGGCCCTGACCCTCCTGCGCCGGCAGGAAGGCGATCACTGCAACTGGAATCTTGTCATCATCGGCGGAAGTCCTCATCCCGCTCATAGCCAAAACGGCGGTCGGCGCGAAAACGGGATGCCCGCCTCCGAAGCCGACGAACAGACCTATCCGGGCAAGATCCGGAAGTTGATCGATGACCTCGGGATGTCGGACCGGGTGACCTTCCTGGGGTCCAAACCTCAACAAGTCCTGGCCGACTACTATGCGGCCGCCGACTGCTGCGTGTTCCCGTCGCGCTATGAAACCTTCGGCCTGGCCGTCATCGAGGCCCTTTCCTGCGGAGCGATGGTCGTGGCCTCGGACGTCGGGGGGTATCCGCGCATGATGGCCCAGGAAAGGGCGGGGCTCCTCGTGCCCGCGGGAGACGGCCACGCCCTCGCCAAGGCCCTGGACCAGGTTTGCGCGGAGTCGGCCTTGCGGGAAGACCTGCGTCGGCGCGCCCCCGCCGTAGGCCGCCGCTTCGCCTGGAAGGACACGGCCCGCAGACTCCTGGAGGTCTATCAATCGCTTATCGACAATCGCCCGGGTTTTGTTGGGAGGGCCCGGAACGACGATGGGTCCCGAAGAGGAACCGCCATTCATGGCTGAGTGGAAACACGTCCTGGTCGTCGTGGCCCACCCGGACGACGCCGAGCTCGGCAGCGGCGGCAGCATCGCGCGGTGGATCGGCGAGGGCGCCACGGTGACTTACGTCATCACCACCAACGGCAACAAAGGGTCCAAAGACGTCGCGATCTCCCCCCACCGGCTGGCGGACACCCGGGAGGCCGAGCAGAAGGCGGCCGCCGACTTTCTCGGTGTAAACGAGGTGGTGTTCCTGCGGTACAACGACGGGGAGCTCCGGGCGGATGACGGCCTGAAGATTCAGCTGGCGATCCTCTTTCGCCATTACCGACCCGACGCGATCGTGACCCACGACCCCTGGCGTCTGTATCAGGCTCACCCCGATCACCGGGCGCTGGGCACGGCCGTCACGGACGGAATCATCGCCGCGCGCGATCACCTGTTTCTACCCGCCCTTTCGGTCATCGACCTCCAGCCTCACCATACGCCCAACGCCCTGTTCGCGGGGGCCGACAATCCCAATTTTTTCATGGACATCTCGGGAACCCTGGACTCCAAGATCGACTCCATCGCCTTCCATGAATCCCAGATGACCCGCGTCGACGGCTGGCGGGATCGCGTCCGCAAGCGGGCGGCGGATGTCGGAAAGAAGGGTGGACTCCAATTTGCCGAAGGATTCCATCTGCTTGAGCTGCGTTGAGCCGGCCCGTACGCCGCTCCATCCGGTGGGAATCAAGCGCACGGCCGTCTTGACCCGGACACCGGCCGCGGAAGGTGGGATGAATCGATGCCCGGACTCGGCTCGGCCGAACTGCTCGTAATCCTGGCCGCCGCGCTCCTGTTCTTCGGACCCAGGAGGCTGGCCGGATGGGCGGAAGCCGTCAGGGGGAAGCCGCCGGAACCCGGAGTCCCCGGCAATCCCAGGGGCGGCCCCCGAGAAAGCGGCTCATCGCACCCCCCTCCCCCTCAGCGGACGGGGCAATCCCCGCGGGAAGATCAAGGCGACCACGCCCCCTCCTCCGGCGGCGCAACTGCCGTCCGGATGGGCTTCATCTCCGACCCTCCGCCCGAGCCGGAACCCACCGCAAGGACAGTCCCCGGCCCCCCCCCGCCGGGCCCGCCGGCGGGCGGCCCATCCAGCGGCGACGCGCCCCGGCCCGGCCCCCCAGACACTTCCATCAAGCGGAGGCTCCTTGAGATTCCCAAACGGGTCCGCGAGGATATCGTTCAGGCGGCCAAGCGGCCCCCCCACTGGAGCGGGCCCGACTGGCTGATCCGGGCGGGGATCCTGGCCGGAACGGCGGCCAGCTCCACGTGGGACGAGGGGGTTCGGGACAGCGTTGTCGCCCATCGATTCGACCGGATCGGATTTTTCAGGAACTACATCAGCAATTTCGGACGGACCGAGGGCCAGTTGGGGGTGATCGGGGCCTTTCTGGCCGCGGGCAAGCTCCGGGATAACCCCGAGTGGGTGGATACCGGCATGCTGGGTCTCGAATCTCTCATTCTGACGGCGGCCGCCGTCCTGCCGCTCAAAGGCGTGATCGGCCGCAAACGCCCCCGCGACGCCCAAGACCCATTCGATTTCTCTCTCTTCAGCTTCAAGAACAGCTCTTTTCCCTCCGGAGATACGACCTCGGCTGTTGCGCTGGCCACAGTCATCGCGGCCCGGTCCAAGAATCCCTGGGTGGCGGGGGCGGCATACGGCATCGCGGGCCTCGTCGCCGCCGGAAGGGTTTACCGCACCCGACATTGGCTCAGCGACGCTGTCGGCGGCATTGCCCTGGGACAGATGATCGGGCGCTACGTCATCCAGAGACACCACGAGCGAACCGCGAACGCCGGTCAGGGGGAATCTCAAACCTCGCTCAGGGCCTCCTAGCCCGAGGCATCCCTCGTGCGTGGAGCCCGCCTGGCCCGCTGGAAGCGGAGCGCCTCGCTCAGGGTCTCGATCCCGATTGAGAGTAGCTCAACCGTCAACCGGTTAAACAGCCTGGCCGCCGTCCGCGCATCGGGCAGCGCGCGGTGACTGCCCTCGTCCGGGAAGCCGAGATCCCGCGAGAGGTCGCCCAGCCGATAACTTTCAAGGTCCGGCAACAACCTCCGGGCCAAACCGCATGTGCAAAACAACCACTCCGGCAAGGCGGCTCCCAACGGCGCGGCCTCCCGTTGAAGGATTCGCATGTCAAACGGTGCGTTGTGAGCGACCAATACGGCTCCTTCGCAAAACCGCGCGAATCCCGGCAGGATTTCGGCAATCCTCGGGGAAGAGCGCAATAGGGTGTTTGAAATCCCCGTCAGGCGCTGAACGGCCAGCGGGACGTAACGCCCCGGATTGACGAGTGCATGAAATTCCTCTATCCAGCGATCTCCCTGAACCTTGACGGCCCCGATCTCGGTGACGCCCTCTTCGGTGACCGAATATCCGGTCGTCTCCAGGTCAACCACGACGTACGTCAGATTGCCCAAGAGCCGGTCTGCCGGATCCTCCGGTTCACGAACACGCCAGAGCCCGCTTTCCTCCTGGACAAAATTCGCCTCACCGCTCAAAATCGGCTCAAAGATTCGACGGCCCAATGACTCGGAGATATCCTTCGACTTCAACGTTTTGCTGGCGAGCTCCCGATAACTTAGTCCATTGGCTGAGACAGACAAAGTTTAGTAAAGCTTTGCCTTCATCTTTTCAGACCCAATCAGAATGCGTGATTGACGAAATAATAGCAAAGTCAATACAAAATGCAATCAAATTTTCATCATTCATCGGAAGTGCAAGGAAGGGATTTGCCTTGAGATGCCGCTTGATTCCCAACGGGG